>JBHHUI010000451.1:0-3436 GCA_046753805.1 Anaerolineales bacterium | reverse complement strand
CCCGCCAGAGCGAGGACAATGTGGAGCAGCTCAGCTAGCAGATAGAGTTGTTGTGCCCGCGCTGCGGCGGCCCTGTTCCGGTAAACGCTGCCGGCATGTTCACCTGCTCCTACTGCGGCACGACGTTGAAGCTGTGATTGGACGTATCCACGCCATCGTCACCGCACCGCCGTACGCGGATTTCCTCGCCGAAGTGGCCGCGCATCCGCTCGTCTGCGGTTTTCGCCTCAACACGGTCATGCCCGTGCGTGGCGGACCGGGCGAGGCGCTCGCGCGCCTTTCCAAATATGAGCAGCCGTTGTGGGTAGATTTGAAGGGCCGACAGCTGCGCGTGGTCGGCGCCGCCATCCCACCGTACACCGAAGTCCACCTCAGCCACCCCATCCGCGTGGACACGCCGGTAGACGCGTTTTTCTCGGATGGGCAGGAGCGCGTGCGGGTGGTGGATGTCGACGGCGACCGATTGATCCTGGCGGATGGCCCGCGCCGACTCGTCGGCCCCGGCGAATCGATCAACATCGTCCACCCGTCGCTGGAAATTGAGGGCACGCTGACGGAAACGGACCACGCCTATCTGGCTGCCATGCACGCGGCGCAGCTGCGGCGGGTCATGCTGTCGTACGTCGAAAGCCCCACCGACGTGCAGGAAGTGCGTGACTTGCTACCTGCAGCCGAGGTCATGCTGAAGATCGAGACGGAGCGGGGTCTGGCGTTCGCGCGCAGACACGGCGCGGCGCACGGGCGGCTGTTGGCGGCGCGCGGCGACCTGTTCGTGGAGGTGCTGCAGCCGCACCGCGTCATCGGCGCGCTGCATGAAATTCTCGCCGCCGACCCGCAGGCGGTCGTCGCCAGCCGCGTGTTCGACTCGCTCGCGCGGCATCCGGTCCCCGAGAGCGCCGACATCGGCGACGTGGCCTTCCTGCTGACGCTGGGCTATCGCACGTTCCTGCTCGGCGACGCCGTGTGCCTGCAGCGCGACTCGGTGATCGCAGCCCTCAACCTGCTCGCAGCCGTAGCAGCCGAACTCGAATGAAGATCGCCCTCGCGCAGATCAATACCACCGTGGGGGACCTGGAGGGCAACGTCGCGCGCTGCGAAGCCGCCGTCCGCAGCGCTCAGCGCGACAGCGCCGACCTGGTCGTGTTGCCGGAGTTGGCCGTACCCGGCTATCCGCCGCGCGACATCCTCTTCGACGCGAGTTTCGTCGAGGCCGTTCAGGCGGCGACGGCCGACCTCGCGCGTCGCACCGCCGGCGGCCCGCCGACCGTGGTGGGGTCGCTTTCCCCGTCGGGCATCACGCGACCGGGCCATCCCGGCCTGTACAACGTCGCCATGCTCCTCCACGCGGGCGAGGCGCGACTCGTAGCAGCCAAGCGTCTGCTCCCGGGTTACGATATCTTCTTCGAGACCCGCTGGTTCCAGCCGGGGCCAGCCTCCGAGCCGATCGGGGTCGCCGGGCGGCGCGTCGGCGTTCTCGTCTGCGAAGACCTCTGGGATGAGGGCTATGCCGTGCACCCGCCGGCCGAGTTGCGCGCAGCTGGCGCCGAGATTCTGGTCAGTCTGAACGCGTCACCTTATCACCCGGGTGTGATGCACAAGCGGCTCTACCACGCACAGCGAACCGGCCTCCCGACGGCGTTCGTCAACCTGAGCGGTGCGAACGATGAACTGGTCTTTGACGGGCGCAGCTTTGCGCTCGACGGCGCGGGCAGAGTGCTGGCACAGTTGGCCGGATTTCGAGAGGCCGTGCGGGTAATCGATCTTGAGGCAGAAGCCGCGGTGGTGGAAATCCCCCCGGACTCCGTCGCGGAACTGTACCGCGCGCTCGTGGTCGGCGTGCGCGATTTTGTCCATAAGAACGACCTGCAGCGCGCCTTCGTCGGCCTCTCCGGGGGAATCGATTCCTCGCTCACGGCGATCATCGCCGCCGAAGCACTCGGCGCGGACTGCGTGACCGGCGTGGCGATCCCCTCCCGCCATACCGATCCGCGCTCAACGGCGTGCGCGCGCGAACTGGCCACGGCGCTCGGCATTGGCTTTGAAGTGGTCGAATTGGAGGCGCTGCACAGCGCCGCCGAAGAAACACTCGGCGCTGGGCTGGATGAGGACGCGACGCTGGAAAACGTGCAGGCCCGCCTGCGCGCGATGATCCTGATGAGCTTTGTCAACCGCCATGGCGGCCTGCTGCTGAACACCAGCAACAAGACCGAACTCGCGCTCGGCTATGCCACCCTGTATGGCGATCTGGCGGGCGGTCTGTGCCCGATCGCGGACCTCACGAAACCGGAAGTGTACGAGCTGGCGCGGTGGATTCAGTCTGAGCGCGGCATCATTCCACACTTCACGCTTGCGCGCGCGCCGTCCGCCGAGTTGCGGCCGGGACAGGTGGACCCATTCGATTACCCGGTTGTCGGCCCGGCAATGGAGCAACTCGTGCGGGAGAACCGCAGCAATGCGGCGTTGCGCCAATCAGAACACAAGCGTTGGCAGACGGGGGTAGTGCTCAAGGTGAGCGAAAAGGCATTCGGCAGCGGGCGTCTGATCCCGATTACCCGGCGTTAGCGCATGCGAACCGTCTACCGGCGTCACGTGACGACACTTGAAAACGCACCGCTACTCACGTTCGTTCAAGCGAATTAACGCCCTCTATGCAAACATAGGGCCACGCCGCGGCAGTGTTTCCGTTCCGACAACGCATGCAGCTGCCGTCGCTCACGGACGCCAGTGCCGCAACGGTTCAGACTCTCCACTGTATAAATAAATTCCCCCAGCGCCATCGGAAAACACGCCATAGGGATCATCGGTAAGCGCGCCGAGCGCCACAACCTGCGCCAGTTCTCCGTGTGGCGTTAGAATTCCCAAGTAACGCATTCGCAGGTAATCTGACTCGGCCATAAACCAGGCTCGCCCGTACGCATCGGTCGCCAGGGCGTCTGGTGTGGTGGGCGCTTCAAGACCGGTCAGTTGGCGCATATTGATGTTGAGCCAGGTGTCGCTCCCGTCCGGGCGCAGGATACTGATCCCCCAGCTTCTCCAGATTGACTCCTCAAAAGTGTGAGTCTGCAGGCCCCAAATGGCTCCGTCCGGCGCGCCGTCGAACTCGACAATGGGTCCCTGCAGGCCTGTGCGCGCAGAATCGAACGTACGCCAGGACTGGGATTCGCCTGGCAAGAAACTGACCCCCGTAGCCGTGCTAACCCAAATTGTTTGATCCGGCAGCGCCGTGACGCTGATGACCCAGCCATTCTGAACATCGGCGGGCAGGTCCTGGGATTCGTCCTCCGAGACTGTGGACATCCGTTTGAGTTGCCCAGAACTGTCGATGTACCACAGGGTGTTATCGCTCGTCGCAGTACCCATCACCGGATCGGCGAGATGTGCGACAAACTGTGGCGTTTCGCTCCCAAGGTGAACCAACGCTCCACGTGGATTCTGT
>JBHHUI010000450.1:0-3437 GCA_046753805.1 Anaerolineales bacterium | reverse complement strand
CGCCGTATAACACATACACTGTGATCGGTTTGCCGCCTGGCCCAATCGCCAATCCGGGTCTCGCATCTATACGCGCAGTGCTTAATCCTGCGCACACTGATTACCTATACTTTCGAGCTACGTGTGCAAAAGACGGGTTTCATAATTTCAGTTTTTCCTATGAGGAACATCTCAGCAATGCCTGTACTACTTTAACTCCACGCTGAGCGTGGTTTTGTTTAGGGTTGTGCTCATGAGGATTGGGTTAGGTTGACTATTTGCCTATGCGCAACAACTGTTGGCGGGTATTTTCCGCCCTCATCCTCACCGGCTGTGTTTCATCTACTCGCCCAGTCGTCAAGATCGCGCTTGTCGCACCGTTTGAGGGCCGCTACCGCGAACTCGGCTACGAAGTCATCACCGCAGCCCGCCTGGCAGTGCGCGAGGCAAATGCAAGCGCGCCTCCGTCGAGTCCGATGATCACCCTGGTCGCGTTTGACGACCAGGGTGATCCGGTCCGCGCAACTGAACAGGCGCGCAAGGTCAGCGCCGACGACGAGATCGTCGCCGTCGTCGGCCACTGGCTGGAGGAAACATCAGCGGCTGCCGTCCCCGTCTACACAGCGCGCCAACTACCCGTTATCGTCACGGCTTCTGCAGTTCCCGACCACCCGGGCGTATTTCATGCCTATCCATCCTCGGCCGCTTTGGATGATGTGACTCATACTCTCGGCCCGACTGTGTCCTATTGCGCGTGCGGCGTCGAGTTGAGCAGCACAGAATCGACAGCGGCGGCAACCGGCGACTTACTTGGACCATCCGTGTGGGCGCTGGACCAGTTCTGGCGTCTCAATGAAATTGAGGGCGCACGGTTTGTCGCGCCCGTCTCGTTTCCGCAGGATATTACCGCCGCCGCCGCATTCCGACACGAATTTACGGCCGCGTCCGCAGCGGGCGCGCCGGGACCGCACGCCACACTGGCATACGATATCGTGAACATGTTGGCCGCCGCGATCCGGTCTGCCTCTGCCGGCAGGGGCGCGCCGCCGCGGGCGAAGGTGGCGGTGACACTTGCCAACTTCAGTTGGGAAGGGCTTGCCGGCGCGTACGCCTTCGATGAGAACGGCCGATTGAGCGCACAGCTAGCCCACGTCTATGAATGGCGGAGCGGAACGGTGCTCGAAGTCCCCCTCGCGTCCCGCTAGCGCTCGACGCTCTGGTCGGCGCAAGCTTGCAGATCGCCGCCCGCAATCAAGCAGGCGACGAACGTATCCATGTTCACGCCTTGCGCGACAAGCGCCTCTTCAGCCTGCGCGCACGCTTCTGGCTCCGGAGTACCCGGCTCCACGCCACATAATTCCACACACTCACGACCTGTGGAACATGGGACCGGCGGCAGCGTCACATGCGCACCGGTCGGTGGGGTCGCCGAGGGGGTCGCCGTTGGCGGAGGCGAAGGAGTCGCCGTCGGCAATAATGGGATGGCCTCCGGGATCGTTTCCAGCGCGGCGATATTCTCTGCAGACAGCGGTTGCGGCGGCGACGGCAACTGGTCGGGGGCGGCGATTTCCGCTTCTTCGCCCGCCGTCAACTCCGTTTCCCCCTGTGCGTTTCTGATGGCGCAGTGGCCGGTCAGACAGCCCACATTCAGCGCGCCCTGCCCCCGGTTATACGTCACGGCCATGATCGAACCGCGCACGGCCGCCACGCCGACGGATGTTTCGACGGTGACCTCGCGGTCCAGTTCTCCCGTCAAAACGACAAAGAGACGCCCGGATTCCAGAATCAGACGCGGGATCGCCCCCTGCACGATCACATCCGGCTCTGCCAGTGTAAACAGCGTCAACTCGGCCAGCCGGATAATGCGCTGATCATCGAAATCCAGCCGCGCGCCGCTGTCCGCATACGTTTGCACCTGCGCGCCGGAATACACCTCCTGCACGTCCACAGCCGGCGCCCACTCGTCGCCGGCGTCGGCGCGAGTCTCGACGCGGTTCTGTAATTCGCTCAGGACGGCGCTACGCAGCATGTCGGCGGCGGACGGTCTCGCACGCGCCACCATCACAACCGCCAAGACCACAACCAGAATAAAGCCGACCAAGATAAACAAGCGTTTCCGGGCCATGACAGTGGACGGCCTAGACATCCGAATAAATCGCGCCATGAAACAATGGCAGCGGCGCAACGTCCCGATCTACGATCTCGATACCCGGAACGAGATGATCGATCGCTTGCGACAACTTGCCCGGATCGTTTGCATGTACTGTCAACAGCGGCTGGCCCGACCGGACCGCGTCACCCACCTTTACGTGCACCTCGATGCCCACGCTGAGGTCGAGCAGGTCGCCTTTACGCGCGCGCCCGGCCCCGAGCCGGACAGCCGCCTCCCCAATACGGTGCGCATCAATCCGGGCCACATTTCCTTCCACATCGGCTTTGAGCGTCTCGGTCAGCGCGGCTTGCGGGAAGCGCGTAAAGTCGTCCACAAAGGCCGCATCGCCGCCCTGCGCGCTAACCAGCGCCCGGAACTTCTCCAACGCCGCGCCGGAATCAATCGCCGCCGTTGCCATGGGGCCGGCTTCCGCCAGGTCGTCAGCCGCACCCGCGAGTACGAGCAAATGGCCCGCAACGTGCAGGGCATGCTCGACGAAGTCGGGCGACCCAAACCCGCGTAGCGTGGAAATCGCCTCCTTCACCTCGAGCGCATTCCCAACTGCGCTTCCCAGCGGCTGGTTCATGTCCGACAGGAGCGCCACGACGCGCCGCCCGGCGCCGCGACCGATGCGAACCATGGTATCGGCAAGCACGCGGGCATCCTCGAGTGTGGTCATGAATGCGCCAGTTCCCACCTTTACGTCGAGCACGATGGCCTGCGCGCCGCCGGCGATTTTTTTACACATCACGGAACTTGCAATGAGCGGAATCGAGGCGACTGTCGCAGTAACGTCGCGCAATGCGTACAACTTTCCATCGGCCGGGGCCAGGTCGGCGGTTTGCCCGGCCAGCACAATGCCAATGTCGCGCAGCTGCTGTTTGAAGGCTGCCGTGGTGAGGTCCGAGTTGTATCCCGCAATCGATTCCATTTTATCGAGCGTGCCGCCCGAGTAACCCAGACCGCGCCCTGACATCTTGCCCATCGGCACGCCACAGGCCACGACAACCGGCTCCACGACCAGCGTCGTCTTGTCTCCGACCCCGCCGGTCGAATGTTTGTCCACGACGATGCCCGCGACAGCATCGCTCAGGTCTAGCACATCGCCGGAGTTTGCCATCGCCAGAGTCAAGGCGACGGTCTCCTGCTCCGACATCCCCTGCAGATACACGGCCATGGCAAACGCGGCCGCCTGGTAATCGGGAACCGAGCCGGCCGTGAACCGCTCGATGAAAAACTCGATTTCTTCGCGCTCCAGCGTCTTGCCATCTCTTTTCTTGGCAATTATGTCGACCGCCCGCATATG
>JBHHUI010000449.1:0-3438 GCA_046753805.1 Anaerolineales bacterium | reverse complement strand
CCACAGGGCGCGCATCTCGTCGCTGGCGTAGCGCCACGACAAAGGCGATTGAAACGTATCGTGGGCCTGGGTCATACGGCGAACATGGCATCTCGCTCCGGGCCGACCGAAACGAACCGGATCGGCACGCCCGCAAGCTCCTGCAACCTGGTCAGGAAACGCCGGGCGGGCGCGGGCAGGTCACCCCAGGAGCGCGCCGCCGTGGTGGCGGTCTGCCAGCCCGGCCAGGTCTCCACCTGCGCCTGCACGGACTCCAGCTCCGGCGTGTCGGGCACGGTCTCGACCACCCGGCCATCGGGCGTACGGTACGCGGTACAAATCCCGATCTCCGCCAGAGAGTCCAGCACGTCGAGTTTGGTCAGGGCCAGGCCGGTCAGGCCGTTGAGCCAGGCCGCGTGGCGCACCGCGACGGCGTCGAACCACCCGATGCGGCGGGGACGGCCCGTAGTTGCGCCGTACTCACGGCCAATGTCTCGCAGGCGGTCAGCGACTTCACCCGTCAATTCCCCCGGATACGGCCCGGCGCCCACGGCGGTGGAATACGCCTTGGCCACGCCGATTACGCTCGTGATCGACTGCGGCGGCAGCCCGGCGCCCACGGCGGCGAAGGCCGCCGTCGGATTGGAGGAAGTTACGTAAGGATAGGTTCCCCAGTCCAGATCGCGCATGACCCCCAATTGCCCTTCGAGCAGGATGTTCTGTTCGGCGACCAGCGCCGGCCGAACCACAGACAGCGAATCCACGATCCGTTCGCCGAGTCGCACGGCCCACGCCCGGCATTCTTCGAGCAATGTCTCCAGATCGAGCGCGTCCGCCCCATAGTGCTGCAGGGTGTGGTTGACCCTCGGCAACACCAGTTCCAGCCGCCGGCGCAGCCAGTCGGGATGAAGCAGGTCGCCCAGACGCAGCCCGCTGCGAGCCGCTTTGTCAGCATAGGCCGGGCCGATCCCACGCCCGGTCGTGCCGATGGCCTGCCCGCCGCGCGCGGACTCCTGCAAACCGTCAAGCATCCGGTGGTACGGCATAAGCATTTGCGCGCGTGCCGCCAGGAGCAGCCGGGACGTGTCTACGCCGCTGGCCTCCAATTCGTCCAGCTCCACAAGCAGCGCCTGCGGATTCACGACCGCGCCGGCGCCGATGAGACAGGTAGTCTGCGCGTGAAAGATTCCGGACGGGACCAGGTGCAACCGGAACTCGCCGATTTCGTTGACCACCGTATGGCCGGCATTGTCGCCGCCCTGAAAGCGGATAACCAGGTCCGCCTGAGCGGCCAGGTAATCGACGATGCGACCCTTGCCTTCGTCTCCAAACTGGGCGCCAACGACAGCCGTTACTGACACAGTTACACTCCTCGATTACTTGCGACCGCTTCCAATTGTATGTCTACAGGCAATGCATGCAAAGGTATCTCCGCGAGGACCCCAGCAGTCGCGATAGGTTTATAATCGAACTCACTGAAACTTTCAGATAAGTGGCGCTAAACCCCTCACCCCCGCCGTCGCTACGCTCCGGCTCCCCCTCTACCGCTGGGCGGGAGAAGGGGATGGGGGGAGAGGGTGTATCGTACACTAATATCTTCAGTTAGTTCATCGTTTCCAGCGGCAATACCCAAATTCTCGCGACAATCAAGACTGCACTCATCTAAATTCTTTCGATAACAGAAATTCAGGTTGCCGACTTTTCGATATTGAAGTATTCTAGTAGCCGATGCTGACCCGTCAAGGAATAGTCCATTGGCGATAATCGATCCGCCCAAATACCGTCAATTGAGAAAGTTATCAACGATCATTCTCAATCACTCCATTAAAGGAAACTCGAAGACTGGCAAGGAAGCTTCATTATGGCGCGCCTGAATGAACACCAGAGCAAGGCCCTACTCGTTGAGCAAGGCTTGCTTGCACCGGTAGGACGGGTTGCGGGAACGCCCGCCGAGGCGCGGGAAGTGGCCGCAGAATTGGGCCGGCCCGTCGTCGTCAAGGCGCAAGCCCTGACCACCGGGCGCGCCGGCCTGGGTGCGGTGCGCTTTGCGGACACACCAGCCGCAGCAGCCGAGGCTGCAGCTGCGATCCTAGGTATGAAGATCGGCGGCTTTGCCATTGACGCCGTGTTGGTGGAAGAGAAGCTCGCCATCGAGCGGGAGTTCTACGGCGGGGTCATCCTCGATGACCTGGCGCAGGCTCCAGTAGTCATTTTTAGCAGCCTGGGCGGAACCGGCATCGAGGAGATCGCCGCCACGAACCCTGAGGCCGTCGCGCGCTACACAGTGGATATCCGCACCGGCCTGACCGATTACGAAGCGCGCAACCTGGTCCGCCGCACTGGCATTCACGGGAAGCTCCAACTGCAGCTCGGCAATCTGCTGCCCAAACTGTACGCCGTTGCCCGTACGTACGACGCGCGGGCCGCCGAGATCAACCCCATCGTGTTGACCGCCGAGGGCAAGTTGGTTGCCGCCGACTGTCGCATCACCATTGATGATTACGCCGTTTACCGCCACCCGGAGTTGGACATTGAGATCGCCCGTGAGTTCGACCGCCCGCCAACCGAGTTGGAGAAGATCGCCTGGGCCGTCGAAGCTGACGACTACCGTGGCACGTTCTACTTCATCCAACTGGAGCAGGATTTCGCCAGAGGCGAAGGGGTGATCGGCTTCCACGGCGCGGGCGGCGGCGGCTCGATGATGAGCATGGACGCCGTGCTCAACCGTGGCTACCGGCTGGCGAACTTCGTGGACACCAGCGGAAACCCGCCGGCCTCCAAAGTCTATCGCGCAGCGCGTATCATCCTGAGCCAGCCGGGTCTGGACGGATACTTCGCCTCCGGTTCGGGTGTGGCCTCGCAAGAGCAATTCCATAGCGCGCGTGGCCTGGTGAAGGCATTCATGGAGGCGCCGCTCACCGTGCCGGCCGTCATCCGCCTGGGCGGCAACGCCGAGGAGCGCGCCATCGCCATTCTGCGAAGGGCGCAACCGGAGATCCCGGCCCCAATCGAAGGATACGGTAAAGACGACGCGCCCGACTTCTGCGCTGAACGCTTGCAGAAGCTCATCGACGCTCACACGCCGCCGGCCGAACCGCCGTCAGGCCCGCAGCGCTCGCAGCCGGAAAATCCATACACTTTCGATACCGTCACCGGCGGCACGATCATGCTAGACCACGCCGCATGCCGGACGTGCGAAAGCAAAATCTGCATCGCCACTTGCGCCCCCCAGATTCTCAGTCTGGAGAACGACGTGCCGGTGCTGAACATCAGCTCAGAGGCGGCCAAGAAGGGCGGCTGCACAGAGTGCCTGGCATGCGAGGTTGAGTGTTATTTCGAGGGCAACCGGGGGGGTAGCATTCAACTGCCCATCCTCGGGCTGGATGACTAAGCTTATGTCGATTCTGATTGACGAAACCAAGCGCGTGCTGGTGCAAGGCCTCACTGGGCGCGAGGGCC
>JBHHUI010000448.1:0-3444 GCA_046753805.1 Anaerolineales bacterium | reverse complement strand
CGACCTGCGCGGACGCCCCGACCTTTTCGACCGCGTGCTCGAGATAACACAGGTTGGCCTCGCCGACGAACTAGCTGCCGCCGCCTCCATCTTAATGGGGCAGGCTGATGAGGGCCGCCCCGTGGTGCTCATTCGGGGCTTGCCATATCCATTGCGCGCCGGCAATGCGCACGAACTTATCCGACCCAAAGAAAGCGATCTTTTTCGGTAAGGGAAAATTGTATGCCAGCAATACCCGAAGACCGGCGCTACCTGTTAGAGGTTCCGGCCAGAGCTTTTCTCAATAACGTCGAGGTAGCCGAAGATCACATCCACGAACTGGCCTTGAAATATCAGGGCCGGCGAAAGCTCGACTTTGGAAACGATACCGGTTCCAAATACAGAATAAGCCCGGGCAATTTTTTCCCGGGGCGCGACGATGATCGAGGTAAATGTGGGCGCGGCTGAGGAGCTGTATGCTCTGATCCGCAGCCGCCGTTCAATCCGCAGGTATACCCCTGCGGCGATACCCTCGGCGACAATCGAGCGGTTGCTCCAAGCCGCCACTTGGGCGCCGTCGGCCCACAACCGTCAGCCCTGGCGATTTTCGGTTTTGCATACGCCGGAAGTCAAGGCGCGCCTGGCGCAAGCCATGGGCGCGCGGCTGCGCGCCGACCGGCTGGGAGACGGCGATGCCCCCGATGAAATCGCGCGCGATGTGGCGCGTTCTTATGCGCGCATAACCAGCGCCCCAACGGTGGTTGTCGTTTGCCTGAGCCTGGCAGAGATGGACTCTTATTCGGATGCACGGCGCGCCAACGCCGAGCAAGTGATGGCGGTGCAGAGCACCGCGATGGCGGTTCAGAATCTCTTATTGGCCGCCCACGCAGAGGGGCTGGGCGCTTGTTGGATGTGCGCGCCGTTGTTTTGCCCCGCAGCCGTCGTGTCGGCGCTTGACCTGCCGCCCGATTGGCAGCCGCAGGCGCTGATCACATTGGGACAACCAGCGCAGCCGGGGAAGCCGGCGGTGCGCCGCCCGCTCACGGATGTGATTGTTGAACGCGCGTAACGATCAGAAAGTTGTGGCTCTGGCGGGAGGCGTGGGCGGCGCTAAACTTGCCCATGGGCTGGCCGAGCTGCTCCCGGCGGGCCGGCTTACTGTGGTGGTCAATACCGCCGACGACTTCGAGCATCTCGGATTGCACATTTCTCCAGACCTCGACACGGTCATGTACACCCTGGCAGGCGTCAATAACCCGGATACTGGCTGGGGGCTGGTTGGGGAAAGTTGGCATTTCATGGAAGCGCTGGAGCGGTTGGGAGGGGAGACGTGGTTCAGTTTGGGCGACCGGGACCTGGCCACGCATGTCGAACGTACGCGTCGTCTGCGGGCTGGCGCAGCGCTTACGGCGATCACAGCCGATTATTGCACGCGCCTGGGAGTGAGCGCGCGGATCATTCCCATGACCGATGATCCGGTGCGAACACTGGTCCACGGACCCGAGGGGCAACTGGCATTTCAGGAATATTTTGTGCGCCTGCACTGCCAGCCGCGCGTGAGCGGGTTTGAATTTGCGGGCATCGCAGCAGCCCGCCCACAGCCTATCTTCTTGGCGGCTCTTGAGCAGGCGGATGCGATTGTCCTGTGCCCCTCGAACCCCTATGTGAGCATCGACCCGATCCTGCAGCTGCCCGGGGTGCGGGCGCGCCTGCGCGCGCGCCGCGCGCCGCTCGTCGCTGTTTCGCCTATTGTCGGCGGCGAGGCGCTAAAAGGCCCGGCCGCCAAAATGATGCGCGAGTTGAACATGGAGCCGTCTGCGCAAGCTGTTGCGGAACATTATGGCGATTTGCTCGACGGGTTTGTGGTTGATACGCTTGATGCTGACCTCGCGCCGGGAATTGAAGCGAGCGGCCTGGCAGTGCGTGTTGCCAATTCCATAATGTATTCCCTGGATGATAAGATTCAGCTAGCCGCTGCCGTGTTAGATTTCGCGAAGTCCCTATCCACGGCGAGCAAACCTCCGATTCTGTAATCATCTCGTGACATCCTGGGCGATCGTACCTGTCAAGTCGCTAAGACGTGGCAAAAGCCGACTGACGACGGCGCTAACACCCGCAGAACGAGAAGAATTTAATCGCAATATGCTTTTGCACACGTTGGAGGTATTGGGACGCGTGCGGAGGCTGGAACGCACATTGGTCATTAGCCGCGACCCGGCAGCGCTGAGTATTGCCCACGAGCATGGCGCATACACGGTCGCCGAGTCTGGCAGACCGGAATTGAATGTAGCGCTGCGCCAGGCGACAGATGTGGCGCACGCTTTTGGCGCACAGGCTGTGCTGGTGCTGCCAACCGACCTTCCGCTCATAACCGGCGCAGATGTGCGCGCGATGTTGGAAGCCGGTATTGGTCCAGAACCGAATGTTGTCGTTGCGCCAGATCGCCATAGCGAGGGTACGAATGCGCTGCTAATCCGCCCGCCGGGATTGCTGCAATACCAATTTGGCGCGCGCAGCTTACAAGCGCACGTAGCCCAGGCGCAGCGGCTGGCAGTCCCGTTGCAGTTGTGCCTCCGCCCGGGCCTGCAGCTTGATATCGACGTGCCAGACGATTTAACCCTTTTACGTCGCTTAAACAATCGGGCGCCGGCTGCGGGAGGAGGTCGATGGTCGCCGGTTGGAGACGGGGCCGGGCAGATTGGGGTGTGATGTCCGGGTGTCCCCCCGTTAATTCGCACTCATGACTCAGCACATCGTCGTCGTTGCCGGCAATATCGGCGCTGGAAAGACCTCACTCACAGAGCGCATTGGCGCGCGCCTGGGTTGGGACACGGCCTACGAATCCGTCGCCGACAACCCGTATCTGGCAGACTTTTACGCGGACATGCGGACCTGGTCATTCCATTTGCAGGTGTTCTTCCTCGGACGCCGCGCCGAGCAGTACCTGCAGACGGTCGCTGGCCGGCGTTCCGCTATTCTCGACCGCAGTATTTATGAGGACGCACATATCTTCGCCCGCGCGTTATTTCAAATGGGTAACATGACCGAGCGAGATTACGAGGCCTACCGCGCGCTCTACCGGTTGACGATCCGCAATCTCCCCCGGCCCAGCCTGCTCCTGTACCTGAAGGCCCCGGTGCCAACGCTTGTTGAGCGCATCCGGGGGCGTGGGCGCGAGATCGAATCTGGCATCAGCGCCGACTATTTATCGCTGCTCAATACGTTCTACGACGACTGGCTGGCGACCTTCGATCAGTGCCCGGTGCTTACCATCCCCGCTGATCGGCTGGACTTCGTGAGCGATAGCGCGCACCTCGACATCGTCGTCGAGAAGATCAAAGCGAAGCTGGCGGGGAAAGAGGAAGTAACCTTTCCGTAGCTCCAGTTTGGAGGATTTCATCGGTTTCCCTACTTGAACCCCTGACGAGTCGGACAAAGTTGGCTCGATTAAACGAAGCAGTGGTG
>JBHHUI010000447.1:0-3446 GCA_046753805.1 Anaerolineales bacterium | reverse complement strand
GGGCGCAAATTGCCTTAGCTTCCGGCTGCGTTCCCAGCGCTCCAGCGCGAGGCCGATGCGCCCCCCCAGCAGCAGCTCCCCTGTCCATTGCAACAGGCGTCCAACCCCGCGCGGCGTATAGTCGAAAGCCACTTCCCGCCCGGCAGCGTTCGGCAGAAAATGCGCTGACCAGTCGTTCTCGCTGCGCATCCGCTCAACGAGCGGGCGGCCCGAAAGCGGCACCATCTGGGCCAGCTCGTGCGCCGTAAACAGATCGCGGTGTGGCTGGTCAAGCGCGCGTTCCGAGAGCAGATAGTTGGGGCACAAATGCACGCCGGCGAGCCGGGCCAGACGCACGTATACGATGCACAGGGCCCGGGCAAGCCACACACGTTCGGGCGTCGTGACGATCAAATAATCGATGTCGTCGCCGGCATCGGCGTTATCCACCGCCAGCGCGCCGGTAACGGCGACCATGCGCACAAATGGCAGTTGCGCGATGAGGCGGCCAAATAGCCGCGCGCTGCGCCACAATCGTTCTGAAGACTCGGCGCGTGCTGAACGAAGCGCAGTGACTTCGGGACCCCGCCCGTTCACAGCATAGTATCCGTTGACACGCTCGACGCGCCGGGCGAGCCACCGCGAGTCCTGCAGCGTGGACTCCAGTTGCGCGCGCGAGAGTGCGACGCCGATCAAGCGACGATGCACCTCCGATTTTGTAAGCGGATAATCAAACATATCCGCGTAGAGGAGAGTCTTCAGAACAGCAGCTTCAATCGGGGAAGCGGGGGGGGCGTCCGCTGCGGTCCCAGCGGTCATTCAGTCTACCTGGACGAACTCGACGCTGCGCGTTTGCGTATCGAACCACGCAAACGTAGTACGACCGCGCAATCCCATCAACTCGCCCGGATTGAGCAGCGTGCAATTGCCAACCATGCTCTGGTGCGCGGTGTGGTCGTGGCCGTAACACACCAGGTCGAAGTCGCCGCTCTTTGCAATGGGCTGAGCGATCTCAGGATAGTGATTCACGGCCACACGCACGCCGTCGATTTCAATGCTGGCGAAATGACCATGCAACGTGAGGGCCGGAAAACTGCTGGCCGTCCGGGTCAGGAGGCGAATGTCGCCTTCGTTGTTGCCCCACACGATGTGCACGGGCGCACCGCCAGCATGCTCGCCGAGCCGAGCGATCATGAACGGCGAGCAGAGATCGCCGCAATGAATGAGCGCGTCGGCGCCGGCCATCATCTCGAGGGCAGTAGCCAACTTCCAGATGTTGTCGTGCGTATCGGAAAGAACTGCGATCTTCATAATAGAGGAAAAATTTTACCGTCTTCGTCGATATCCCACAATTGGCGCAGCAGGCGCAGAACTTGCAACGGGTCTGGGTGGCGATTGCGCGCAGCTTCCGGCGCACGCCCGGGTTCGTGACCCTTTCGGAGAGAGATCATGACCAGCAAGCTCGGCCCCCACTGCCTGAAACACACGCGCGAAGCTCGCGACATGGTGGCTGCCGGCAGTCCGGTCGTAAAGATGGTGGCCGGGTATGGCCAGACAGAAGAATTCATCGCCGCCAATCCCAATGTGACCATCATCGGGCGCGAAATCCCGCGTGAATACGCCCACGACCAGTATCACGCCGGACTGAGCCCGCGCGCGTCCGCCGAGCGAATTGTGCAGGAACAGGTCAGCATTTATCGCGCCAACGGGCGCATCCGCTACTGGGAAGGACACAACGAACCGTCGTGGGGCGGCCCAAACGACGACGGCGCGCTGCGGGCAATGGAATGGTATGGACGGCATGAAGCCGAACGGCTCCGCTTGCTTAACGACCTCGGGTTGCGGGGCGTAATCGGAAACTTCTCGACCGGCTATCCCGAGATCAGCAACGGCCTGAAAAAACCACACCGCCGCCCAGACCTCCGGATGTGGGAAGCCTTCCTCCCAGCGGTCGAGGCCGCCAAACAATACAACGGCATCCTCGGGCTGCACGAATACGGCGGGCCGTGGATGTGGTGGCTTACCGGACGTTATCTGGCGGAAAACTGTCCCGAGAACCGCGACGGCCCCGGCTGGGGTGACGACTTAGGCAGCGCCGGCTGGCTCACATTGCGCTACCGGCAGGTGTACGACCTCGTGCTCAAGCCGCATGGACTGGGCGACGTGCCGCTCGTGATAACCGAGTGCGGCACAGATTCGGTCGGCGGGGCGTGTCAGGGCGGGCGCAGCGGACCCTGGCGGCACATCATCCCCTACTGGATGACCCACAACGGTGAAGGCGACCCGATCGATTACTGGCGCGGTCGCGAGCGCGACCCGGAACGCTACTACGCCGAGCAACTCATCTGGTACGACCGCGAGCTGCAGCGCGACCCATACGTGCTCGGGGTCACGCTGTTCACATTCGGCACTTTGAGCCACACATGGATACCATACGATTTGATCGGAACGCGCACGGTACAGCATTTGATCGAACACGTGCGCCGCTCGGCCAGCGAAGCGCCGCCCGATCCCGCGCCAGGTCCGGTAACTACCCCCCCCGATCCGGTCCCCCCGGCGCCGATTCCAGTCAGTCCGCAACCCGCACCCGCCACGCCGCCCGCTCCTGCGCCTGCGCCAGCGCCGTCCGAGCCCGCGCCGGTGGTCGTCGATCCGCCGCCGGCAGTACCCGTTCCCGATGCTCCCCGCGGGCGCCCGCGCGAGCAGTACACGCGCGTCTACGTGCTGCTCCCGCCGACGTTGCGCAACCCGGCCTGGGTGCTTGCCGTCTCCGACGCAACCTGGCGCTCGCGGCGCTTCACCATCGGCGGCAGCGCCGACGACGCCGGCATCGGCAATCTGCACGCCCGTGCGGTTGTAGCTGTCAACCCGGAGCAATGGGGCGATCCACCGCTGGCGCAATGGTTCCGCAAGCACTATCCCGGGGTGGCATTCACGACCGTGCGTGCATTCACGGCCGAAGCGCTCCGGCAGCAATTGCAGGGGCTGGACCTGCCCAGGCCGCAGGTGGCCCGCGAAGGCGATCCACAATCAGAAGTGGGCCGCCCGCGCCAGCAATACGCGCGCACGTATGTGTTGCTGAACCCGCGCCAGTCCGATCCGATCTGGGCCAACGCTATTGCGCAGGCTGCGTGGAAAGACTATCGCGTTACGATCGGCGGCAGCGCTGACGACGCGGGCATCGGCGACCTCGACGTGCGCCGCGTTTACGCCATCAATCCACACGAAGGCTGGGATGGGGATCTAAAGGCGTGGTATGCAGAGCACTACCCCAGCGTGGAGTACCACGCGGTTATTGGAAATACCCCGGCGGTTGTCGCCGACCGATTGCTCGAACTGCTGCAGGCCTCCGTCTGAAAGAATCCTGCACCGCCGCCTCACACAGAGTGCGCCGATTCGATTCAATGACTCCACTGAAAAAAGTCAGCCGATGCAGCAGACCGCGTCCAGGCGCCGCGACTGGGTGG
>JBHHUI010000446.1:0-3448 GCA_046753805.1 Anaerolineales bacterium | reverse complement strand
TCGAGGTGGAGGTGCGGATTGACGAAGTTTTCGGTTACCAGGTTTTTTCTAGTATCGGTTTCCGCTTCCACTCGCTGGCGAGAACGGACATGAATCCGGCCAGGGCGTCGGCCCCCGACGTGTGGCCGGTGTCTATGATTCTCAACAGGGCTGGCTCCAGCGGGCCGCCCGCCGCCAGTGCATCCACGAGTGCGTGCCAGTGGGCGCTCGCCTCGCCACGCGCAGCAGCGCGCAACCAGGCCGCCGAGAGTGTGTTCGTGCGGGGCGCGGCTGCTTCCGCGATGGTCTGTGAGAGACGAGTCGCTTTCGGCTCTGGGCGCGTTGCATGCAGGCCGTACACCACGCCCACAAGGTAATCATCGCCTGCCGGAGTTAAACCGGGGCCGAGACCAGCGAGGGCGTTTGCGGCTATGGCAAGGGCGTTCGCATCGCTTTCGGCAAGTCCAGCTGCGAGAAGCAGGAGTTGGGGATCGGCTGCAGCGAAAGCCAATTCGCCGGCCAGCCACCGCGGCTTCGCTCGGAATGATGTCAACCTCGCGATACTCTCCTCCGGCGCATGGGCGTCGAGCAGGGCGCGGATTTCGCCGAGCCGGGCGGCCACCCGGTTGGGCCGGGCGCGCAGCCGCTCCCATGCCGGGTGCGGTCGCCAGGTACCACCGTCACTGACATCAATCCCGAGTGGGCCAGCACACAGCCAGTTCGGGCCGCACGCGACTTCCACATGGGAGTCCAGCATCATATCAAATGGGACCGACGATGATAGTTGCAAGGCAAACGGACCAAGCCCGTTCGGGCTGTTGACCAGCGACAGGATCGCGTTCTGTTCGTTGACGAGGTTGCAGGCGCGGGCAAACACGTGCAGCACACATCCGCGTTGCGTCGTGCGCAGCCACTCGCGCGCAGCCGGGGCCAGCGTGGCCGCGCTTACCTGCATGCGTCGTCAGGGCGGAGAAATCTCAAGTCTGTTCATCTCGTGCAGAACCACCAATCCCTAATCTCCATTCTCAGTCCGCGCCAATTCCCATAACCGATTCGGACTCAGCGGAATCTCCAGAATCTCAATCCGATTTTCCAGCGCGTCCTCGACGGCTTGCGCAAAGAGCGCCCCGGTGGGGATGGCCCCGGCTTCACCCGCCCCCTTAACGCCGAGCGGGTTCAGCGGCGAGGGCGTGACCTCGTGTCCCACGTCGACGCGCGGCACGTCCAGGGCGGTCGGGATGAGGAAGTCCATGAACGTGCCGTTGAGCAGTTGACCGTTCTCGTCCCAGTGGAGCTGCTCGTAAAACGCGTTGCCAATGCCTTGCGCCACGCCGCCCTGTATTTGCCCGTCGAGGATCAGCGGATTGATCACATTGCCGCAGTCGTGCACGACGACATACTTCAATATTTCCACGTCCAGCGTGTCCGGGTCCACTTCCACGATCATCGCGTGCACACCGCTGGCCGTTGCGCCGCGTTCCGGGCCGAAATAGTCGGTGGCCTCCAGTCCGGGTTCGGCCCCGGGTTTGACCGCACCGCGCAGTGGATTTGCCATCTGGGCGAGGTCGCCCAACGCAACCACACGGTCTGGCACGCCCCTGACGTGTACCTCGCCGTTTGCGATTTCCAGGTCTTCCACGGCGGCTTCGAAATGGTCACTGGCGTGCTGCAGGATTTTCGCGCGCACGCGCTCGGCGGCGGCCTGAATAGCGTTGCCCGCCACGACCGCGCCGCGACTGGCAAAGGTACCCACACCCCAGTGGAACTGGTCGGTGTCGCCGGTCACGATCTCAACGTCCCGCACGTCGACGCCCACCTGGTCCGCGACGATCTGCGCAAAACTGGTGAAGTGTCCCTGCCCCTGTGTGCCGATACCCGTCGCCACGCTCACCTTGCCGCTGCCCTGCACCTGCACGCGCGCGCCCTCGTACGGGCCGATGCCGGTCCCTTCAACGTAGGAGACTACGCCAATCCCAAGCCGGCGTCCCGCGGCCCGCGCGGCGGGTTGCGTATCGTTGACGAATTCGTCGTATCCGATCAGTTCCAACGCCTGATCCAGCGCGGGTTCATAGTTGCCGCTGTCGTAGGTAAGGGGCGCGAAATCCTGATAAATGATCTCGTTGTCATACGGGAACTGGTCGGGTGGGATGTAGTTGCGGCGGCGGATTTCATTGCGGTCCAGCCCCAGCTCGCGCGCGGAAATGTCCAGCAGCCGTTCGATCACGAACACGCCGTGCTGCCGGCCGGCCCCCCGGTACGGCGTGACGATGGGCTTGTTGGTGAAAACAGCCGTGAACTCGGTGTAGTAGTTGGGGATGTGGTATGGGCCGAGGAGGGTGCACTGGCTGTTGAGCGGCACGGTCAGTCCATAGGGGATATACGCGCCGGTATCATGCAGGAACACATCGCGGACGCCGAGAATTTTGCCGTCCTCATCGAGCGCGATCTCAGCCTCGTGCACCTGCCCGCGTTCTTGGGTTGTCGCGACGAAGTTTTCTGCGCGGTCTTCGATCCACTTGATCGGGCGGTTGAGTTGCATGGCGGCCCATGGGACAAGTACTTCTTCCGGGTAGAACATCATGATCTTGGGGCCGAATCCGCCGCCGATGAAGGGCGCGACGACGCGCACCTGGTTCTCAGAAAGTCCGAGCATGGCGGCCAGCCCGTTGCGGATGATGACGGGCGCCTGCGTGCTGTCCCAGACCGTCATACGTTGCGCGCGAGCGTCCCATTCGGCGACGACGCCACGGTTCTCCATGGCAGCCGATGGGCCGCGGTCGTATTCCAGATGGCGTTGGATGACCAGCGCCGCCGCCGCCTTCGCAGATTCGTAGTTGCCTTTCGTCTGCACCACATGCGCGCCCACGTTGCCGGGCACGTCGTCGTGGACGAGCGGCGCATCATCCCGAACCCCGTCTTCCACGGTGACGACGGCTGGAAGGATATCCCAATCGACCACGATGTCCATGAGGGCATCTTCGGCTAAGTAGCGCGACTCGGCCACGACCATGACCACAGGCTCGCCGACCTGGCGCACTTTGTCCTTTGCCAGCGGCACCTGCGTGCGCTCGTTAAAGATGATGCCTTCGATGGGCGGCGGCTGCACGAGCAGTGGGCCAGGCTGCCAGTAATCGCCGAGATCAGTCGCAGTGTACGCGGCGACGATTCCGTCGCGCTCCAGCGCGCGTGAGACATCGATGCCTTTGATGCGCGCATGCGCGTATGGGCTGCGCAGAAAGGCCACGTGCGCCATGTGCTGTAGCTGGACATCGTCCACGAACAACGCCCGTCCGGTCAGCAGGCGCGGGTCTTCGTTGCGTTTGATCCGTTCGCCGAAGAACTTGGTTGTCATGGATTTGACTCCAATCAGGATCGAAGTTGAATCGATCTTGGGAAGTTATTGTCCGCGTAACACGTTTATTACTGTGGCCTTCTGCATGTTAACTTCGATGAGTATGTCTCCGCCCCG
>JBHHUI010000445.1:0-3453 GCA_046753805.1 Anaerolineales bacterium | reverse complement strand
GGCGTCCACGCCCGTCTTGTAGGTAATCGTCTGGGGATGGCGGGTGCGGCTGGAGACAAATTCTTCTGCGCGCGTGAGTTCGAGCCGCACCGGGCGACCGGTGGCGACGACCAGATGCCCGACGATGTCTTCTATGAGCATCTCCTGCTTCGCGCCGAAGCCGCCCCCGATACGCGGCTTGATGACGCGAATGCGGCGCACGGGCAGTCCCAGCAAGGGCGCGACCATGCGGCGCACGTGGAAGGGCACCTGTGTGCTCGTGCGCAACACCAGCCTCTCGTCGGAGTCCCAGTATCCGATGCAGATGTGCGGCTCGATGGGGGTCTGCTGCACCTGATGTACGTAATAGGTCTGCTCGAACACGTGCGCGGCCTGTGCAAAACCCTGCTCCACGTCGCCCACGTGCGCCCGGATCAGATGGCTGATATTATGGGCGGCGTCGTGCGCGCCTTCCATGTCTGCTTCGTCGTGCAGGATGGGCGCGCCCTCCTTAATAGCCTCATTCTCGTCGAACACGGCCGGCAGCACCTCGTATGTCACCTTAATGCGGGCGAGCGCTTCTTCCGCGATCTCCAGCGTCTCAGCAGCAACCGCGGCAACCCGATCGCCGACGTAACGCACTTTGTCGTCGAAGCTAACCTGGTCGTGCGGTTTTGGGTTGGGGTAGGACTGCCCGCCGGAAGCGTAGCGCACGCGCGGGATGTTTTGGTAATGGATGACGGCATGCACACCCGGCAGATTGCGCGCCTCTGTGTCGTCGATGTCCAGAATGCGCGCGTGTGCGTGCGGGCTGGTGAGCAACTTCGCATAGAGCAGGCCGCGCATCTCGATGTCGTCCACGAAGGCCGGGTTGCCCTTGGCCAGCTTGAGTGCATCGACCTTGACCTCTGACTTGCCGATCACCTGCATCTCGGGCACTTCCGACGACACAACAAACTTGGTGCGCTGCAGCGTGCGGGTCGTGAGCCCCCCGTCGGCGCCGGGTGATCCGGCGTGTGATTCGGAGTCGCCGCTGCGGCCGCCGGGACGGAACAGGTCTTGCAGGTCCTGGTCGATGAGTGTGATCGGCGTGAGCACGATCGGGAGCACCTCACCGGGGTCCTCGCCTCGCAGCACGGCCGCCGCCTGCAGGATGGCCTGCACTGGTTTTACATAGCCGGTCTCGCGGTCGAGAATGCCGGAGAGCGCGTCGCGCACGTCGGCCTCGGTGGGATTGGGATTCTTTTCCAGCAGCGCCTTGGCCGCCAGCACCATTGCCGGCGTGCTGTACCCGGACTGAATCGCGCCGGTGCGGGCGAACGCCTCCTGAATGGGATGGAGTTGGATGCCCTGCGATAGCCCCTCGATGGTCTCAATCGTGTGGCCGTCGGCCTGGGCCGCGAGCAGGATGTCGGTGTTGATGAGGCGCCCGTCAATCAACACGGCCGACGCGCCGGTCTCGCCCGTGTCGCTGCCGAAACGCACACTGAGATAGCCCTCGCGCCGCAGCACGCGCAGCAGCGTTTCGTGAGGTTCACACGCGAAGGTCTTGTTTTGGCCGTTAATCGTTACGTTGATGTCCATAATCTTGTTAGACCTCGGAGGTCTCGCCGATACGCGGTGTTGTGTTATGGTATCTGCTCCAACACCCGCCTACTCAGCACAACTGCCATCTCGCGGCGGTATTCTCCCGAACCACGGAAATCTCCCGGCGGGTCGAGTTGCGCAACCTGGTCGGGGTCAACCAGCATTGGCGTGACCGCCACACCCGAGAGCGCCAGCAGCACTGCGCCGTTTTCCGTGCGCCGTGCAACCGCGCCGACAATGGGCGTATCCGCCGGCGTGCGCGCCACCTGATCGACCGCCATCGTTCCACCGGTCTGGATCGCAATCTCCGTCAGCACGCCACGGTCGAGCGCGCCACGTGGCTCGGAAAGGAACTCCGATAGCTGCAGCCTGCGTTCGCCGGCCGCGTTCCGGATATTGACTTCTGCCTGCAGCGCCAGCAGCGCCGCCAGCATGACGCTCTGCCAGTCGGCCGCCACAACAGCACCGCCAACTGTCCCGACATTGCGGAATGTATTCGGTCCTTCTTGCCGGGCGACCGCGCGCAGAACGTCTGGAACGCGCTCGTCTTCTACGAGAGACTGCACGCGCACCGTCGCGCCGATGGCCAGCCCGCCGGTCGTGCGCGAAATTGCGTCCAGCCCGACGGCCTGCAGATCGACGAGCTCTTCGATACCCGCTTCTGTCTGCGGAACAATGGATGTACCGCCGGCGAGGGCCGCCGTGTGCACGTCCGGTCGCGCCAGCAACTGCACAGCGGCGTCAAGATTGTCGGGGCGGTGAACCGCCCGTATGAGTTGCATAATTTCGCTCCGGGTCAGATTTCAATCCAAGATGCTACTTTATCACGACACAGTGGCTGCGAACCGGGATGGTATCATACAAGACGAACGAGCGGCTTCCAAGAATGCTGCTCGCGCGGGCGTGCGCAACCATCGTTACAAAGTCCCCCCGGACGGCGGGCGCGACTTTGCCGACCGCGCACGCTTGGTCCGCGCTCCTGGTTGGGTCGTCGCCGACAACCCACAAACCGATCTACTATGCAGGACCGCAACGATAGATTCTTCGCACAAGACCTTTCATCATAAACTGCACAAGCTTTGAGGAGCCTCCGTGGAACGCCAACCCGGCCTTAACTTATCCCGCTATGGTCTGAATAATACGAACACCTGCTGGGACCTCAGTCCGGCCCAGATTTATGAGCACGCCATTCGCCGCGACGAAGGTTGGATTACCGCCGACGGCCCTTTCAATGCAATCACCACGCCGCACACCGGGCGCTCGCCTAAAGATAAGTTCCTCGTGCGCGAGGCCAGTTCGGAAGCCGAGGTGTGGTGGGGGCCGGTCAACCAGCCCATGACGCCCACGCAATTCGACCGCCTGCATGGCGACGTGCTGGAGTACCTGCGCGGCGAGTCTCTGTACGTACGCGACGTATACGCGTGCGCAGACCCAGAATATCGCCTGCGCGTGCGGTTTATCTCCGCCTCCGCCTGGCATTCACTGTTCGTTCACAATCTCTTCATCCGGCCGGACATCGCCGATCGGAGCGATTTCGAACCAGAGTTCACCGTACTGCACGCGCCGGGAATGCAGGCTGACCCTGACAAACATGCCACGCGCTCGGGCGCATTCGTCGTTTTGAATTTCGCCCGCAACCTGGCCCTCATCGGCGGCACGCGCTACGCGGGCGAGTTGAAGAAGACGATCTTTACCGTGCTGAATTACCGGCTGCCGGCTCGGGGTGTACTGTCGATGCACTGCTCGGCCAACCTCGGCGCGGATGGAAGCTCGGCGCTGTTCTTCGGGCTGTCCGGCACCGGCAAGACCACCCTTTCGGCTGACCCCTCGCGGGCGCTGATTGGCGACGACGAACACGGCTGGAGCGACGACGGTGTGTTTAACATC
>JBHHUI010000444.1:0-3465 GCA_046753805.1 Anaerolineales bacterium | reverse complement strand
GATATCGCCCAGCAGTTCCATCGCGCGCGCGGCGTCGTCGAATTCCATCAGCCCGGCGTCGCACGCTACGCCCAGCGCAGCCCCGATTTCGATTGTGTCCAGCCCGAGGTCGTTGATCTCCTTGTTGAGCCGCGCCACGTCATCGAGACTGTCGATGCCCAGGTTGGAGCCGACCAGCCCGATGGTTTCGTATTCGAGCGGCGACACGATGCTCTGGCCGCTGGTGTTCCCGTAACAGTTCGAACAGCGAATCACACAGCCGGTCATGCAGGCGTGGCTGGGCTGCGCCTCGCCGCCGCGCTCCAGAATGATGTCGCGCATGGTCTCGCCGCTGATCTTGTCCACGCTTTCAAAGCTGCCGCTGCTGAAGTTGCGCGTGGGCAGCGCGCCGAAGCCGTCGCACATGAGCGCCATGGCGGCCGTGCCATATTCCTCGTACACCTTCGTCTGCGGGTGCGCCATGAGCTGCTGGGTGTAGTATTTCTGGGCAGCCTTGAAACCGGCGGGGTCCACGAGCGGCGGCTTTTCCCCGCCGGTCGCGTCGATCACGATGGCCTTGACGCGCTTCGCGCCCATGACCGCACCGAGGCCGCCGCGCGCGTTGATGCGCGACGCCTCGCGGTCTTTGTCCAGGTTCTGGATACCGGCCGCACGCAACTGCATCTCCCCGCCCGGCCCGATGAGTGCGACGCCGGCCTTCTTTCCGAAGCGCTCCAGCAGGCGCTGCGAGGCCTCGTACACACCCATTCCGACGAGTTCGCCGATGGGCTCGAAATGGCCGCCGTTCACGTCGAGGATCAACATCTGCCACTGGTCGTCCATCGGCGCGCCTTCCAACAGCAACGCTTTGATGCCGAGATACGTCAGTTTGAGGCCGGTCGAGCCGCCCGCGTTGCTCTCTTTAACGCCGCCTGTCAGCGGACTCTTGCCGCCGACCGAGATGCGGTCGCACGACGAGACCATGTGCCCCACCAGCAGCCCCGGCGCCCACACGAGCTTGTTGAACGGCCCGAGCGGGTCGCACGTGGGCGGCACTTCGTCGAGCAGCACGCGCGCGATCAGGCCGCGCCCACCCAGACGCGCCCACGCTTCCGGTACGGGTTCGGTCGTCACCGTGCGCGTCGAAACATTCGCTCGCCAGACCAATGTTTCCATGCCGGGCTCCTTTTTAGAATTGCCGCGACCACTCTTTGGGCCAGCGCTCGACGACAACCTTTGTCTGGGTGAAAAACTCCACCGCGTGCTTGCCCTGTCCGTGGAGCACGCCGAAGAAGCTGTCTTTCCAGCCGCTGAACGGGAAGAAGGCCATCGGGGCCGCCACGCCGATGTTGATGCCGACGTTGCCGGCCTGCACCTCATAGCGGAACTTGCGCGCGGCCGCGCCGCTGCTGGTGAACAGGCAGGCCATGTTGCCGTAGTTGCCGCTGTTGACGAGCGCGATGGCTTCGTCCACGGTGTCCACATGCAACATGCCCAGCACCGGCCCGAAGATTTCGGTGCGGGCGATCGTCCCACCGGGCGGGATGTCCTGCAAAATGGTCGGGCGGATAAAATTGCCTTGCTCGTATCCGGCCACCGTGGGGTCCCGCCCGTCGAGCAGCACGGTTGCGCCTTCGTCGGCGCCCTGCTGGATCAGCCCCTGGATGCGCTCCTTACTCTGCGGGGTGATGACCGGGCCCATCTGCACACCCTCGTCGAGACCGTAGCCCACGACGCGCGCCGCAGCGGCGTCCACAATCGCTTCCGAGAACATGTTGCGCGCCGCGCCGACGGTGATCGCCAGCGAGGTGGCGAGGCAGCGTTGCCCGGCGTTGCCGAAGACGCTGTCGGCCACGATCTTCGTGGTCATTTCCAGGTCGGCGTCGGGCAACACGATGGTCGGGTTTTTTGCGCCGCCCTGCGCCTGCACGCGCTTGCCGTTGGCCGACGCCCGCGCATACACGTGCCGCGCCACGGCGGTCGAGCCGACGAACGTCACGGCGTGGATATCGGGATGGTCGAGAATGGCGTTGACCGTATCCGGACCGCCATGCACCATGTTCACCACCCCCGGCGGCAGCCCGAGACCGTCCAACAGTTCGAACACCATCGCCATGGTGAGCGGCGTGCGCTCCGAGGGTTTGATGATGTACGTGTTTCCGCACGCCAGCCCGTAGGGCATGAACCAGAACGAGATCATGCCGGGAAAGTTGAACGGCGCAATGGTGGCGCACACGCCCACCGGCTGGCGGATCATGAATTCGTCGATGCCGCTGGCGATGTCTTCGAGCACGTCGCCCTGCATCATGAGCGGAATGCCGCCGGCGACCTCCACATTTTCGATGGCGCGACGCAACTCCCCGCGCGACTCGCCCAGCGTCTTGCCGTTCTCCAGCGTGATCGTGCGCGCCAGGTCTTCGAAATTCTCTTCGAGCACGTTCTTGAGCTTGAAGAGGAACTGCACGCGGTCCGTCGGCGGCGTGGCCCGCCAGGCGGGGAAAGCCGCCCGGGCGGCCTGCGCGGCCTGATCGACCTCGGCGGCCGACGAAAATGGCGTACGCCCGAGCGTTTCAGCGGTGGCCGGATTCACTACGCTCATGAATTCGGTTGCCGGCGATGTGCGCCACGAACCGCCGATGTAGTTGTGCAATATGTTGTTATCGATCATCTGGTATGCTCCGAAACTCAGAAGGCTCTCTGCAATTCGCTAAAGGAGAAGTGTCTGCAATGTGCACCAATTGTAATTCAATCTACGCCTTGAGACCTCGGAGGTCTTCAGTTAGATAACCATGCACCGCGTCTCCCGCGTAATCAGGGGCGCACCGGGCATCAACCTTGCGGCAGCGCTTTGCCATGCTGGATGCGTTCGCCGACAGCGCGTGTGCATCAATTCGAGCAAAGCGTCGGAGTTCATTTTGTCGGAGGTCTGGAGAGGCACGAGCTACGCGTGACGCGCCCCTCCAGGACCGCGCCTCCGATTAGTTGCCGGGCCAGATCAGCGCGCCGCCGTCAGAGACAGACTCGACAAACTGCCCATCCCAGAATGCGCTGATTTCCAGCGGCGCTTCGAGCGAACCAAAGGACACCATGTAGTCCATCATGGTGGTCCATTCGTCGTCGCTGGCCCAACCAAGCCCGACTTCATTCGTGCTGGCCGCCTGCACGTACTGGATTTCAGTTTGCCAGATGAATTCGTTGTGATCGCGATCGGCGTCCTCGCCGGCATAGATCATGATGATATCGGTGACTTCATCCACATTGGCCGGATCGAGGGCGTACGCAAGCCCTTTCATGGTTGCACGCACAAAGTTGCGCACCATCTCCGGGTCATCGCGAATGTAGTCGGTATGTGTGACATACGTCTGGCCGAGGAAGTGCACGCCAAAGTCTTCCGGCTTGAAGACGATCACGTCCACACCGGCGCGCCGCAAAGTGTCGGGTTCATTTGATTTGAAAACCTGCAACGCATCGACGCGGCCTTCGCCA
>JBHHUI010000443.1:0-3469 GCA_046753805.1 Anaerolineales bacterium | reverse complement strand
TTACCGGGGCGACATGCAGGTTGTGCGGCACAATGGTACGTTGCTCGTACACCAGCGGCCGCACCCCCATTCGGTACACGACGTGCTGCCGGAGCCGGTGGCGGGCGCCGTGCCTGAAGAGCACGAAATGGAGCAGCAATCTGACGCCTCCTGAGCAGCAGCCAGGACGTATGGAAACAGTTCTCAGGGAGCGCGTCTAATTTAGAGTGGGCAAGAACAAACGCGATAATAGTGGGCCTGCCTGCTTGATAGGCGCTCCCACTCATGTTTGCTTTGCATCCTGGCATCTTGTATGTTACTCAATGTGCGACAATCATCGTAATGAACGACTGTCCGGGAAGCGGAGCGCTGAAGCCGGTTTGCGCCTGTGCGTTAGAATCTTTGCGAGGTAACACACATGGGACTTAAGCCTGATCACTGGATCACGAAGATGGCGCGGGAACAACAAATGATCGAGCCGTTCGAAGCTGAGCAGGTGCGCGACGGCGTGATCTCGTATGGCGTATCGTCATACGGCTATGACATTCGTGTGGCCGACGAATTCAAGATATTCACGAATGTGTATTCGGCCGTCGTCGATCCAAAAGAGTTCAGCCGCGACTCGATGGTGGACTATCAGGGCGACATTTGCGTGATCCCGCCGAATTCGTTTGCACTCGCGCGTACGGTGGAATACTTCCGCATCCCACGCGGCGTGCTGACGATCTGCGTCGGCAAGAGCACATACGCCCGCTGCGGCATTATTGTGAATGTAACCCCGTTCGAGCCCGAGTGGGAGGGGTTCGTCACATTGGAGATTTCAAACACGACACCACTGCCGGCGCGCATCTATGCCAATGAAGGCATTGCGCAAGTGCTCTTTTTTGAAGGCGACGAAGAGTGCAAAATCTCGTACGCGGACAAGCAGGGCAAATACCAGCGGCAGCAGACCATTGAACTGCCAAAGATGTAACGGCGCTACTTCCACGACCAAAACGCCATCGTACCGAACTCCACAAAGCGTGGTTCCAAGCTGCCGTCTGCCGGGAGGATGAAGATCCCCGGACGGTTGTCGCCCGTCATGGCATTGATTACCAGGTTGCGCGCGTCCGGCGACCAGATGGTTGCTGAGCGCTGGTACTGATCGTAGAACGGAAGAATCTGGGTGATGAACGATTCGGGCGGCCGGATCGTCGCCAGCAGCTCAGATTCGCCGTTGCGGGCGTTCATCACCGACACCCGCAAGACCAGCGTATTCCCGCCGTCTTCAGATTCAATGAGCGCCGGGGTAAAGTACGCGAGGCGGTCCCCGTCCGGCGACCAGAAGAACGCAATGGCTTCCTCGGCGTCGGTCGCGACGATCTCTGGCGCGTCGATGTCGCGCACGTTGACGATGGTAAGTGGGCCGATCACGCCGACCGAGGTCGATTGCCCCGTAATGTATGCCAGGCGGTCCCCTTCAGGCGCCCAGTCAAAGGCCACCCGATTAAGGAGCTGCGTCACAACGCGGTGCGACGTCGCCGCCGCATCTGAGATGACCAGCGCGTTGTCGCCGTTGCGGTCGACGATCGCCGCCGCGAAATAGTCCCCATCCGGCGACACCACCGGCGCCTGAAAGAACGACGGCGCGAGCGCAAGGTGTTCCATCTCATGTGTGTCGACGTTGTACCGCCACAAACTGGCGCCCTCCGGGTTCACCTGCGCCGGTCCGCCGGTGTGCGCCACAAAGGACTGCCCGTCCGGCGCCCAGGCCCAATAGAACGGTTGCGCGCGCTCCACCACAACGGCTTCGTCATCGCCATCTGCCGACACAAGTTGGAGTTGCATGCCATTCGCCTGGCCGGTGGAACTCAGGAATGAGACGTGGTCACTCGTTGGGTTCCAGTACAAATAGAACGGCGCGTCTTGCGTGCTGGTAAACACGCTGGCCCGGTCAGCGCCGTCGCTGCCGATCGTGTAAAGCGTGGCGCCCACGGGTCCGTCGGCCGAACGGTGGAATCCCACATAGGCCAGCCGCTTCCCATCCGGCGCCCACACCGGATAGAAATAGGCTTGCGAGTCGTCGCCCTGTTGCCCGGTAGCAGCATCCTCGGTGATGGCGACCATATTTTCACCGGCCTGATTCATGGTGTAGATATTGCCGTCCAGACCAATGAACGCTATCAGCCCGGACTTACGTTCGAGCCGCGCCAGTAGCGGACTCTGGGGCAGCCGCACGCTGCCGCAGGCAGCCAGCGTGAGCCCGGCCAGCGCCAGACCGGCCATAATCCAAAAACGTCGTATTGTATTCACGATAGGCCGACCTTTCACTCGTGCCATGACCACGAGGCCAATATCCCGGACTGCAAGCCACGGGGGGCGAAGTCGCCGTCTGCCTGCGCCACCACGATCAACGGCCCGTTTCCAGTCTGCGCCGGAATGACGATGTTCTGGCTGTCGGGCGACCAGACCGTCGTTACTCGCTGGTACTGGTCGTAGCGGGTAATCACATTGAAAAAGTCCTGCGTCGGTGAAAAGGTAAACAGGCGTTTATCGGCGCCGGATTCTGCCTCCATCACGTGCACGTCAAAACCGACCAGGCTTTCCTCGCCATCTTCATTCTCCCGATAGGCGGGAAGAAAATAGGCAATCCGCTTGCCGTCCGGCGACCAGAAAAACGCAATGACGCTATCGCCTTCTGATTGGATCGCCGGTTGCGTGGGCTGCTCCGCGTCCACGATGGTAAGCGGGCCCATGGACACGAAATTGGGGTTCTGGCTGTTGGCGAAAGCGACCCAGCGGCCATCCGGCGACCAATCGAATCCGCTCGATCCGACGAAGGTGTCGAGCACGTGTTCGTTTTCGCCCGCCAGGTCGGCCATCACGATTTCGCTGTTTCCGGCCTCGCCTTCCGCGACGATGAGTATGCGGCTGCCGTCCGGCGAGAACGCCGGCGCCTGGAAAAACGCCGGGCGGTAGTGCAGACCTTCCTCCACCAGCCGGTCGCCCACATGCAGGAATGCCAGTCGTGCATCAGGGCGCAGCGCTATCGCGCCGCCCGCATGGATCAGCAAACGATCACCAGCCGGCGACCAGTCCCAGAACAATCCCGGCCCCGTATCAAGTACCTGCACCTCTCCGCCGTCTATCGGGATGCTGCGCAATACCAGAATGTTGCCGTCCGAGTTGGTCGTGAGGAAAGTCAACGCCGTACCGTCGGGCGTCCACCCCAGGTTGACCGGCAGCGCGTTCGGACTGCTGAAGAGTTCTTGCACATTGGAGCCATCGCGGTCGGCGACGAACACACGCGTCAGCGCGCCGGCCGTACCCTCGCCGCTAAATCCCACAAAACCCAGCCGCTGGTCATCAGGAGACCAACGCACCACGCTGTAAAGGCGGAAAAATTCGCCGCCCTGTGTCGCATCGGTTGTGATCGAGACCACGTTGCGCCCGGCCTGGTTCATGGTGTAGATGTTGCCGTCGGCGCCAACAAACGCGATCAGCCCCACTT
>JBHHUI010000442.1:0-3471 GCA_046753805.1 Anaerolineales bacterium | reverse complement strand
AATCTGAGCGCGCTGGCGAACAACGGCGGCTCCACTGATACACACGCGCTGGGGTCCGGAAGCCCCGCTCTCGACCAGATTCCCAACGGCACAAATGGTTGCGGGACCACCTACACCACAGACCAGCGCAGCGTTGCGCGGCCGCAGAACAGCAGCTGCGATGTCGGGTCGTATGAGAAGTAGACTACGGAACCGGCGCCCCCGGTTTGAGTACCACTACCGCTAGCGGCGGCAGCGTGAGTTCGAGTGAATAGCGGCGATCCTGATGAGGGACATCGACGGCGTGCACGCCGCCCACATTGCCGAGGTTGCTGCCCCCATACGCCGCCGCGTCGCTGTTGAATAGCTCGCGATAGAACCCGTCCGCCGGTACGCCCACGCGGTAGCCGAAGCGCGGCACGGGCGTAAAGTTACACACCACGACGACGAAGTCTTCCGCGCCGGCCGCGCGTCGCATAAAGCTAACGATGCTCTGGTCCATGTCACGGAAGTCGATCCACTCAAACCCGCTCCAATCGAAATCAACTTCATGCAGCGCCGGCTGTTCGACATACAGCCGGTTCAGGTCGCGCGTGCAGGCCTGCAGTTGGCGATGATAGTCCGATTCCAGGAGCGCCCAATCCAGCTCTCCATCGTGATCCCATTCCCTCCATTGGCCGAATTCGGCGCCCATGAAAAGCAGCTTCTTGCCGGGGTGAGTGAACAGATACGCGTACAACAGGCGCAAGTTCGCAAACTGTTGCCAGACGTCGCCGGGCATTTTGGCTAGCATGGCGCGCTTGCCATGCACGACTTCATCATGTGAAAAGGGCAGGATGAAGTTCTCGTTGAAAGCGTACAGCAGCGAAAATGTCAACAGGTCATGATGGAAGCGCCGGTGCACCGGGTCTTTTTCCATATACTCCAACGTGTCGTGCATCCACCCCATGTTCCATTTGAGATCGAATCCGAGGCCGCCGAGGTACGTGGGGCGCGAAACCATTGGCCAGGCGGTGGATTCCTCTGCGATCGTAAGTACGTCCGGGTGTTCTAGGTGCACGAGTTCATTAAAGCGCTTTAGAAAGGCGACAGCTTCCAGGTTTTCGCGACCACCGAACTTGTTCGGCACCCATTCGCCTTCCTTGCGCGAGTAATCCAGATAAAGCATCGACGCGACTGCATCCACCCGCAGCCCGTCAATGTGATACCTGTCCAGCCAGAACAGGGCCGAATTCAGCAAGAAGGCAACAACTTCAGTGCGGCCATAGTTGAACACTTTGGTGCCCCAGTCCGGGTGTTCGCCCTGGCGGGGGTCGGCGTGCTCGTAAAGATGCGTGCCATCAAAGAAGACCAACCCGTGCTCGTCGCGCGGGAAGTGGGCGGGAACCCAATCCAGAATTACTCCCAGCCCGGCCTGATGACAGGCGTCGACAAAAGCCATGAAATCGGACGGCGCGCCGAAGCGGCTTGTAGGCGCGAAGTATCCGATGGTTTGGTATCCCCACGAGGCATCCAGCGGATGTTCAGTTACCGGCAGCAATTCGATGTGTGTGAATCCAAGGTCGCGTACGTAGGACACCAGCTCGCGCGCAAGATCGCGGTAGGTCTTCCCCCGCCGCCACGACCCGAGGTGGAGCTCATAAACCGAAACCGGTACATCCGGCTTCTGGCGCGCGGCGCGCGATTGCATCCACTCGGCATCACCCCACTCATACTGGGCGAGGTCGCAAACCACCGAAGCGGTGCGCGGCCGCAACTCCGCGGCAAAGCCGAACGGATCGGTTTTTAATACGGTGTATTGTTTGTACCCGGTCTTAATCTCGTATTTGTACAGGTCGCCTGTTGCCAGCCCTGGAACGAATAATTCCCAGATACCGGATGAGCCGCGTCGTTGCATTGGATTGCGCCGACCATCCCATGCGTTGAACGACCCCACCACACTGACGCGCTCGGCGTTCGGGGCCCAGACCGCAAACACGACTCCGGCCACGTCCTCATGCACGATGAGGTGCGCACCCAGCTTGTCATAGAGGCGGGTATGGTTGCCCTCGCCGAACAGGTGCAAGTCGAAGTCCGTCAGAACAGGCGGGAATCGGTACGGGTCTTCGCACGTGATGCGGACGCCGGCGTCGGTTGTCAATCCCAGCTCGTACCGAAAGGGTTTGGCGGCGTCGGGGAAGTGGGCTTCAAACAGCCCTTCGGCGTGGATGCGCGCCATGGGTTGCCGGCTACCGTCCGCGCGCAACACGGTGACGTCGGCGGCATCCGGCCGGAAGGCGCGTACAACCATACCGTCCCCCCCGTTGGGCGATAGGTTGTGCAAGCCGAGCACGTCGAACGGCGCGCCGTGGTAACCCCCTACAATGGCCGCAATGGTATCAGGGGGAAGGGTTGGATTCATGGTGAGGCATAGTGCCCGGCGAATAATCGGAAGCGCAAATCGCCCCCAGCCACCTGCGCTGCGCCAACACAGTCAGATCACACCACCTCGACGATGGTGCCGTTCCCATCTTTCGCCCAGACCATGTCCTCATTCGGCGGCGCGTGCGGCGTGGTCCAGCGATAAATCCAGCGTGCGGCCTCCGGCGTGACGTTGACACACCCGTGGCTGCGCGGTTTGCCGTAGTCGTTGTGCCAGTACGTACCATGGAAAGCCATGCCGCTGAGTGAAAAGTAGCTCACCCATGGCACGCCGGGAAGGTCGAAGCCATCGGCGGCTGCCAGATCGCCGCCGGCCATGTGGCGGGAAGGCATCTTGCGACCGATGTGATACAGGCCCGGCGTCGTGGTGTAGTCTTTCCACACCCCGTCTTCAAAATACCATGCGCCGGTAGCGGCCGGCGCCGCCATCACAGCGCCCGTATCTTCGTAAGCAATGACGATTTGCGCCGCAGAGTCAACATACAGACGCTTGTCCTCACGCGGAACCTGGGGCGAGATCGGCGTCAGTTCGGCATCCGGAATGCGCCGGACCGCGTTGCCGGGCACGTAATATGCCTTGCGCCGGCGCTCGTCCCAGATGCGATACCAGACCTCGCCGCTCACATCCGTGGCGACGTCGATCACCCAGAAGACCGCGCCGTAATACATCCGGTACGCCACGCTGCCCAGCGGGTGCGCGTTCCAGCGCGCGTCTACAAAGGGGATGGAAACCTCCACGAGAAAGCCACTCCCCGGCCAGGCATGCAGCGGCGTCTGAAACTCATACGCAACCGGCTGCACCCAGCCGGAGTGGACAAAGCCTTGTTCCAACTGGTACCAGACACGGTTGTGCGCCGGTTCCGCCCCACCCTGCACGGCGGCCAGGATCGGGACTACGTCATCCTCGTAGATGTAGGTCACAAGGTCGGCGTCGCGATTCGGCTCGGTGCGGACGGAAAGGCGCCAGGTTGCTGCCCGTCCGAGTCCCCACCGCTGCGGGTCGGCGTCGTCGGGCGGCAAAGGACGCAATGCGCGGGCGCGCGCCGCCGGCGCGACTGCCAGGCCGGCCAC
>JBHHUI010000441.1:0-3476 GCA_046753805.1 Anaerolineales bacterium | reverse complement strand
AGGGATAGTGTGGAGCTTGTCCGCACCACACGATTTCGGCGGGTATATCGGAAACTTGAGCCACAGCGCCGCGAGCAGGTGAAAAAAGCGCTGGCCCAGTTGTTGGCCGACCACACTCACCCTGGGCTGCGCGTCAAGCGCGTGCAGGGCGCTGAGGGCGTGTGGGAACTGCGCGCCGGGAGGAACATGCGCGTGACGTTCGAGATCGAGACAGATGCCTACGTCTTGCGAAACGTGGGTCATCATGACCCAACACTAAGGAAACCATAACCTTTTCCCCACCCCATCGATCGAGTCAAGCAGTCCGTAGTCAAGTAGCCAGCGCCAGAGTAGAACACCCGACCAACAACCACTGGTATAATCACACCGCAAACGGCGAGGTAGCTCAATGGCAGAGCAACGGACTCATAAGCCGTGGGTTGTGGGTTCAAATCCCACCCTCGCCACTCTTGAATAACTGCCGGGTCGCCACAATCGTCTGCGCTGGGGCATCCGGCATTGGTATTTAAATGGCGCGACTCAGCGGGAGGCACCCATGGCACACGTTCTCATCCTGGGCGGCGGCTTCGGCGGCATCGCCGCAGCCCGCACACTGCGCGAGCGCCTCGGTGATAATGTCGACATCACGCTGGTAGACCGACAGCCGAGCTTTTTAGTAGGCTTCCGCAAGTCGTGGGTGCTGGTCGGCGAAGCGACGTTGGAAGACGGCGAGCGCCCGATCGCGTCGCTGTCCAACATTGACATTCGCGTTGTGGCCGGCACGATCAATTCCCTCGATCCCCAGGCTCGGTCCGCAACCGTCGACGGCGAGCGGCTTGCAGCCGATGCGCTGGTGGTCGCGCTCGGCGCGGAACTGAATCCCGACAAGATTCCGGGCTTCCGCGAATTTGCCCACAGCGTGTACGACCGCGCCGGCGTCCAGCGCGCCCGCGACGCATTGCAGGCGTTCGGTGGTGGACGCGTCGTCGTGGGCATCTTCGGCGGCCCCATCAAATGTCCAGCTGCGCCGTACGAGATGGCGCTGCTCGTACAAGAGCAACTTTCCGCGCGCGGCCTGAAATTTGAGATGGACGTGTTCACCCCCAAACCCGGCTCGCTCCCGGTCGCTGGTCCGGCGGCCTGCGATTCGTTGGAAGGCCGCCTGTCCGGGCATGGCATCCGGTTCGGGGCCAACCGGCAGGCCGTCTCGGTAACGGCTGACAATGTCATCTTCGGGGACGGCGGTCGCCTGCCCTATGATCTGTTGCTGGGGATTGCGCCGCACCGCGCACCGGACGTCGTGCGCAACAGCGGATTAACACAGCGCTCCGATTGGGTTCCCGTCAATCCACGCACGCTGGAAACCGAATTCGAGGGCGTCTATGCTATCGGCGACGTGGCGAATGTGAAGATGGCGAATGGAAAACCAATGCCGAAGGCCGGCGTATTCGCGGAGGCGATGGGTGTGGTCGCCGCCGAGCGGATCGCTGCGCGACTGGCCGGAAATGAGCCGACCGCGACCTTCAGCGGCGAGGGGGGGTGCTATCTGGAAGTCGGCAACGGGCAGGCAATGCTCGTAACCGGCAACTTCCTGGCCGAGCCGCGCCCGGACGTACAGCTCACGGACCCATCCGAAGACCAATTCCGACAGAAACAGGAGTTTGAAGCCTCGCGCCTGCGCGAATGGTTTGGATAGTTGGAGTGGTTTACCACGAAGGCGCGGAGGACATCCAGATTACTTCGTGTCTTTGTGACTTTGTGGTGAGTCCTCGAGGGTCTCAAAACTGCCCCTGCATGGAAGCCGCGTAGCCGGTTAGCTCCACATACCCATTGCCCGCCACCGCACGGCCCGCGCGCCGGCCTGTAATGCGCACAGCCCCCTCCCAGTACACAAACGAGACGTTCAGCTCCTGGTCGGTCAGGTGCGGTTCGATCTCAAGCTGCAAGTCGAGTCGCGGCACGCGCACCGACCACTGCGCCGGATACTCTGCGCCTGAGCGCGGGCTGCGCCATGTGGCGCCGACGACGATCTCGAAATCGTCGCGCGTGAGCGGCGTCGTGCTCCCGTCCGGTGCGATATAGGCGCCGCTTGAGAACGGGTCCACGCTGCCGTCTTCCTTGCGCAGTTGAAACACCATGAGTTCGCTGCCGTCGTCCAGTTGCACCGAAAACCAATCCCAGCCGACCTGGTCCGAGGCCAGCGCGCTCGTGCTGAATTCATGATCCATCCAACTCAAGCCGCTGACCTCGAAGGCGTCGCCGCGGACTGAAATCGTTCCGTCGGTCTGCAAGCGGGTCTGGCTGAAGTAATACGAGGCGTTGCCGGAGGCGGGACCTTTCTGACTGTATCCGTGATCGCCCTGCAGCACCGGTCCCTTCGCGTCGATCAAAATAAGATCGATGAGGATGTCGTCTTGCACTGCGTAGAGCTGGATTGCATGCGGCGCGATGGTCTCCACCCGCCAATCTTCCAGCCAGACGCGGTATGGCGAGGCCGCCGCGCCTGCCAGACCGCCCGCCCCCCGCGAGAAACGCTCGAACGCCCGGTACTCCCCCCCATCCACATCCGTGAGCGAGAAGTGCGCCAGATAGAGCTGCTCGGTCGCAAGATCGGAGGCGCGCAGTTGCCGCTCGGCCGCCGGCAAGAGCGCGCGGCGAAAGAACGTGAGTTGATAGCCGAAGTGGCGGCCATCGGCGGCGTCCAAATTGCCGGTGTAGTACCACCACTCCGACTGGAAATCTGGATGCGGCCCGTGATCGGTGGGAAAAGCCAGCGGACGCGGGCCGTCGGCGCGCGAAAAACCGGACGGATCGCCGCCCACGGCGACAAGCTGCGCGCGCACCTGCGGCTCGGGGCGGCAAGCGGAAGCCGCCATGGCTGCTAACACGAAGATAATCGAAAGCTTCTTCAATTTAGAAATCGTGAGACGTGAACTGCAATTTCGCGCCTCACTCATATCGGATCGCGTCCGACGCCGCCATGCTGCCGATCTTACGAGCCGGGTACAGACCGGCCAGTAAGGCGGCCAGCACAGCCACGACGAGCGCTTGCACAAACGGGCCCGGTTCGAGCTGCAATTGCAAGGTCCAGCCAAACGAGCGCCGGTTGATGACGTAGATCAGGATCAGCGCCACGACGTATCCAGTAGGCATCGCCAGCAGCCCGGCCACGACGCCCATCAGTCCGGTTTCGAGCAGCACCAACCCCCACAGCTGGCGGGCGGTCAGGCCAACGGCGCGCAGAATACCCAGCATGCGTTTCTTTTCCAGTTGCAACGCCAGCAGGGCGCTGAGCACGCCCGCAAACGCCACCACAGTCGCCAGCAATTGCAGCGCGCCGGTGATCGCGAAAGTGCGGTCGAATACCACGAGCACTTCCTCGCGCAGGCTGCGGTTGGCGCGGATATCGAGTCTTTGCCGGCCCGCGAGCGCGGTCTGCAATTCGCGCATCACGGCGTCCGGGTCGGCGCCGGGCTGCAGTTGCAGCGCAGCGGCTG
>JBHHUI010000440.1:0-3476 GCA_046753805.1 Anaerolineales bacterium | reverse complement strand
ACGCACGTGTGGAGGGCGCCTTCCTGTTCGCCTCTGAAATCAAGTGCCTGCTGGAGCACCCGCATGTGCCCCGGACGGTGAACGAGGAAGCGCTGTACCACTTTCTGACCTTTCTCACTACGCCCGCGCCCTCCACACTCTTCAAAGACATTTACAAGCTCCAGCCCGGCCACCGCATGTTTGTGGCAGGCGACGGGCAAGTGCAAGTCGAAGAGTATTGGGACGTATTTGACTCGGTGCGGTACGATCCCGGTCTGACCGAAGCCGATCTGGTTGAACGGCTGCGCGCCGGCTTGAGAGAGAGCGTCGGCCTGCGCATGGTCTCGGACGTGCCGTTCGGCGTGCTCCTCTCCGGCGGGATCGACTCGACCACAAACGTAGCGCTGATGGCCGAGCAGATGGACCGGCCGGTACAGACCTTCTCCATTGGCTATGAAGGCGCCGTGGCGGGCGAGTACAACGAATTCCAATACGCGCGCCAGGCCGCCCGTCATTTCCGCACGGACCATCACGAAGTGCTCATCGGCCCGCAGGACTTACTCGACTTTCTGCCCAAATTGATCTATCACCAGGACGAGCCGATTGCCGACCCGGTCTGCGTGCCGGTCTACTTTGTATCGAAACTGGCGAAGGACGCCGGCACAACGGTCGTGCAGGTGGGCGAGGGCGCGGACGAACTATTCAGCGGTTACGCGCACTGGCTGCGCGCGCTGCGGCTGCATGCCGGGCCGTGGCGCGCGTTTACGGCCCTGCCGCGACCGGTGCGGCAACTTTCGCTGGCGGCTGCAGCGCCGGTGCTGCGCGGACTGCGCATGGAATACCTGCGGCGCGGCGTGGCGGGGGAAGAACTGTTCTGGGGCGGGGCGATCGCCTTCGGTGAAATTGCCAAACGCGCGCTGCTGGCGCCCGATTACCGCCGGCGGATGGCGGGGCTATCCTCGCATGATGTGATCCGCCCGCACCGCGAGCGCTTCGACGCGCGCAGCCCGCTCTCGGACTACCTGACGTGGATGGGATATCTTGACCTGCGCATGCGTCTCCCGGAACTGTTGCTCATGCGCGTGGACAAAATGGCCATGGCGACCTCGGTCGAAGCGCGCGTGCCGTTCCTGGATCATGAATTCGTCGGCCTGGCCATGAGCATCCCGCAGCGTCAGAAGCTGAACGGCTACCAGCCCAAGCATCTGCTCAAACAGGCCGTGCGCGGTCTGATCCCGGATGAGATCATTGACCGTCCCAAGCAGGGGTTCCGCGTCCCGGTGCGCCAGTGGCTCGACGACGCGCTCGGGCCGGTGATGGAATCCAGGCTCCGTGATTTCTGCCGCCGGACGGATTATTTCGACTGGCGTGCGGTTCAGTCGCTACTCCAGTCGCGAGACGAACTTTCCTGGTATCTGCTCAACTTCGCCATGTGGCACGAGTTGTGGATTGAAGGGAGTGCGAAGTAATTCGGGGCTATTGAATGGATAGCAGACAGCGTGTTAGGGGCTGAACCGGGCAATTGTAGAAAGGAACTTGCACGTGCAAGAGAATGTACACGCTCGTGAAATACAGAATTACTACGATTGTGCTTACCGCCAGCGCCTGCCGTCGACGCGGCGTGATGGTCAACAGGCCTAAGGCAACTAGCTGGAGCAAAGGGATGATGCCCGGAAGGGCATAACGGGTGCCAGCCCATGCGAAGATCTGGACGCGGTGAGGATAAATCTCGGCGCGCAGCACCACGACCGTCCATATCAACAGCGTCGTCGCCAGAAGTAGGATTATGGTTGATTGTTTGTGACGAAACTGGCGCGTAGGCTCGCGTAGCCGGGGCAAGCGTACGACCTGAAACAAGACACCAATTAGAGCTGCCCCGCTAATCACGACGAATAGAAGCATCTGGAGTTGGGTCAGTCCCGGCTGCGTCCCGCTAAATCCCGACCAGAACATGACGAAGAGCCAACTGGGAAGCTCCCAGACCCAACTAGGCCCTGTGCGCGCCCAGGACAGCAAAGACCAGATGGGCAGGTTCAGACTGGGGAAAGTCGGTAGTAAAAGCGAAAGCGTCGGACGAATGGTAGGCCAGCGTTTCTCGGCGGAGCCATTGCGAAGGTAGTTCTTCTCATGGGTCGTGGCAGACAATGTGAGGTCGTCGTAGAACACGGTCGTGCCGTCGTCCGTGGGATTAAGTAGTATCGCTACATAGGGCGCGTCGCTCGCCACGCGCGCGAATAACGTAAAGTGTTGCCATTCCCCCGTACCTTCGATGGTAGATGCGGCAACGTCTGCGCCCATGTCAACCGCCGGAAATGCCAGCTTCACCCCCCGCTCCGCTCGCACCCAGCCGCTAACGGCGATTGGCGTGCCCGCTATTGCGTTCACCGTGGCCTCCGGCAGGAATTGGACGTACCCCTCGCGGGGATATCCGTTTTCTAGTGCGAAGATTCGCCGGCCGTCGGGCGCTTCACTGGATGGGATGCTATCTGCAAGAGTTGGCTCGCCTCGCACGCCATCGTTTACGAACCAGTGAGCCGTCCCCGGCTCGTCAGAAACCAACAGGGCTGCGAAACCGGCGCAGGCCGCCACAATCGTTCCGATGGCCGTTATACGACGGTGCCGCGATGGCAACATCGTCCAAAGCCACAAGGCGGCGATCGGATACCCCGTCCAGGCGGTTGTCTTTGCAAAAGCAAGGAGCGCCAGCGCGGCCGCCAGATGTGCAACTCGCGCAGGTGTAAAGCCGCGACTGTGGAGGCGCGCCAGAGACCAGAAGAGGAAGGCCCCCGCGAAACTTGCGCCCGCATCGGTGTTGATGCCGGTCATGATGCCGGCCAGGTGATGATTCAGGCTCACGGTGATCGAGGCGGCAAGGGCGAGCAGACGTCGCTGCGGGAAGAGTGCGAGAGAGGTCCAGTAGGTCAGGGTTGTCACCAACAGGCCCAGCAGCAGCGATGACATGCGACCAAGCACTAAAGACCCCTCCGCCGTAGGGGGGGTAAATAGGGCCATGGGTATGCTCACCCACAGGTAATAGACCAGGCTGCGCCGGTAGTGTGGCAGGCTGAGCAGTGAGCAGGGCGCCGCGTCGGGATTGTCGGGGGATAGCAAGTCCCATTGATCCGGCTGCAGACCCATGTCCGGCTCGCGCATGAGCGTCCACTCCATTCCAACGGCGCTCCTGAGACAAGCGGCGAACACATTTCTTGCGCTGCCAAAGTGCCAGATTTCGTCTACGTTGTTGCCGAGTGGGACAATGCTGATGCGCAGCAGGCCCACGCAAAGCTGGGCTACGAGCAGCAGGATCAGGCCGGCAGACAGCCGGCGTTCAGAGCGTACGGTAGAGGCGGCGGTCACAGGCGGGCAGTCTAAAGGATGCAATGGGGGCTGTCAATGGAATGGGCGGTTCGCCTCCACTGGCGCCAGACAAGTCTGCCAGCCTGCCGCATCTCAAGCGCGGCATGGCTCTGGAATGAATCGGATAAGCGGCTATAATG
>JBHHUI010000439.1:0-3478 GCA_046753805.1 Anaerolineales bacterium | reverse complement strand
TTCATAGGTAGAATATGCTCGGCGTTTCATTGTGCCGCATACATTACCATCTTTTTAAACAGGCTCTTAGTACGCTAGGCGCGCATTCCTCTACCCAAAGGGCATTTCATAATCCCCCAATCCCCGCCATGATCCAGCCGACCGAGGTTGCGTAGTTACCCGACCCCTGTGATAAACTTCAGCCGCAATCTGCAAATCAACTCCCTGGAGATAGAACACTGATGACTGCTGAACTGATCGATGGCAAAGCTATCGCCGCGAAGGTGCGCGCGGAGGTCGCGGCTGGCGTCGAGAAACTGGTCTCGGAGACCGGCGTGCGGCCGGGGCTGGCGACTGTGCTTGTCGGCGATAATCCCGCCTCGCACACGTATGTGCGGGCAAAACGAAAAGCGTGTGCTGAAGTCGGCATCGAATCTTTCGGGCATGAACTGCCCGCCGATACATCGCAGGCAGATGTGCTTGCGATGGTGGAACAACTCAACGCCGACCCGGCGGTGCACGGCATCCTCGTGCAGTTGCCGCTGCCCGACCACATCGACGAAGAGACCATCCTGAATGCGATCAGCATCGACAAAGACGTGGACGGCTTTCACCCGGTTAACATCGGCAAGCTCGGCATGAAAGGGCGCGCCCCGTCGTTCGTGCCGTGCACGCCCGACGGGTGCATGCGCCTGCTGGAGGAGGCCGGCGCGCAATTTGAGGGCGCAAACGCCGTCGTGCTCGGCCGCTCCAATATTGTCGGGCTGCCGGCCAGCATGCTGTTGTTGAAGCGTAACGCGACGCTCACGGTGTGCCACTCGCGCACGCAGAACCTGCCGGATGTGTGCCGCGCAGCCGACATTCTCATCGCCGCCGTCGGACGCCCGGAGATGGTCAAAGCCGACTGGGTCAAACCGGGCGCATACGTCATCGACGTCGGCATCAACAACAAGTGGCTCGATCACCCGGCCGACCGCGAATACGAATGCGCCGATTGTGGGGAGGCGTTCACCGCCCATCGCCAGGACGAGTCGGAGAAGGGCGGGCGGCGCGTGGTTGGATATCTCCATGAGCCGTCGGGTAAGGCGTTTAGCAAAGGCCACCTGCCCGACGACATAGCCGTGGACGAAACCGTAAAACTGTTCCGCAAATATGCACTCGTGGGCGATGTGGACTACGACGACGTCCGCAAAGTGGCCGGACACATCACACCCGTGCCGGGCGGGGTCGGCCCCATGACAATCGCCATGCTCGTCCGCAATACGCTGCGGGGCGCGGAGAAGTCCGCGCAGGCGTAGGGCAATTGCTTGTGCGCACGATCGATGAGGAGGCCTCGACCGGCCTATCCTTTGGACGGCGGATTCTGCGAGACGCCCGGCTGCTCTGGCGCATCGCGCAGATGGTGCGCGCCTACCTCACCGATGGCCGCCGCATTCGTAAGCGCTACCGCGATCTGGCGCAGCGCGGCGAGACGTTCTGGGTGGACGAAGAACTGTCGCAATGAGACCGGTTGATCCGCCGCCGCCGGAATACGCGTTCGGGTACCGGCGCCTGCCGGAATCGGGTAACGCCATCAACGGCCTCGGCGTCGCCGAAAAAACGCCCGCCCGCCATGTGTTCCACAACGCCACGGGCGAGACGCTCCCGTGGAACGCGCTGGACGAGTTTTTCAGCCAGATCAACGTGTGGGGCGTCGTGCGCCACATGCTGGCCAACGTCTGGCAGCTGCGGCGGCGCGACGGCCCGGTCGCTCCCACCCGGATAGCGGTGGATGATCCCCTCGCGATGACCGCCCAGATCAAGGCGCGAGCGCGCGAGTTGGGCGCGGGGCTGGTGGGCATTGCCGCCGTCAGCGCGGATGCAGTCTACGCCGGACATGCTGCGCCATACGACACCGCGATCTGTATTGGTCTCCCCATGCGACGTGATGAGATGCTACACGTCCCGCATGAACCAGCGGCCATCGAGGTGATGCGCGCGTACCGCGAGGTGTCGCGCATCGCCGTCGAGCTGAGCGAGCACATTCGCGGGCTGGGGTGGCCCGCCCGGGCGTACGGCAACCCAAACAGCACCGATATATTGCACATCCCGCTGGCGCTCGCGGCCGGGCTGGGGCAACTGGGCAAGCACGGCTCGATGATCAGCAAGGAGTTCGGTTCCAACTTTCGGCTGGCCGCCGTGCTGACCGATCTTCCACTGGCGCCCGATGATCCGGTCGATATCGGTGTCGAGGACTTGTGCGCCGTCTGCCATCGCTGCGTGTGGGACTGCCCGCCCGGAGCGATCTATGAAGAAAAGCAGCTGGTGCGCGGCGTCAAAAAGTGGTACGTAAACTTCGACAAGTGCATTCCGTATTTTGTGAAGACGTACGGGTGTGCGATCTGCATCGAAGTGTGCCCGTGGAGCGAGCCGGGGCGCGGCCCGTGGCTGTCAGAGCAGCTGCTGGCGCGGCGCGTCTGAGACGCTACGATGCCTCTCAAACGCAAGCAAATTGAACTCACGCCGGAAGAACAGTTGGACCTCCTGGCGAATGCACGGAAGTTGCACGCCGCGACGATCGGCCCCGACGGGCAGCCGCATCTCGTCCCAATCTGGTTCGTGCTGGTGGACGATGCGATTGTCTTCACGACGTACGGCAAATCACAGAAGATCGCCAACCTGGAGCGCGATCCCCGGATCACATTGCTCGGCGAAGACGGCGATTCGTATTCCACACTCCGAGGGGTATCGCTGGAAACGTGCGCCGAAGTGATCCGCGACCCGCTCGCCACGGCGCGCGTGCTGGTGAAGGTCAATGCCCGCTACATGGGCGCGGCGGAAGTGGAGGTGCAGCCCGGCGACGAGCTGCCGCCGCTGGCCTATAAGCGGGTGGTGGTGCGGGTTCCGCTGGCCGGCGCGCGCGTCCGCAGTTGGGACCACCGCAAAATGTAGCCGCCGGCGTTAAGCGTCGCCTGAATGGGTTGGCGCGCGGCCCCATTGCAAGCCTCTGGCGAAACTATTCGACCGTGACGGACTTCGCCAGGTTGCGGGGTTGGTCCACGTCGCAGCCGCGCAATACGGCGATGTGGTACGCGAGCAGTTGCAGCGGGATGGTCGTCAATACCGGGCTGACGAGCCAGTTGGCCTCCGGTATCCATAGTACGTGGTCGACCAGCGTCGGGATGCGAGTATCACTATCGGTTGCCACTGCCACGACCACACCGCCGCGCGCCTTCGCCTGCTCCATCTGGCTGATCATTTTCTCATACCAGCGGTCGCGGGCGGCGATGGCGATGACCGGCATGTCTTCGTCCACGAGCGCGATTGGGCCATGCTTCATCTCGCCGGCCGGGTAGCCCTCGGCGTGGATGTACGAGATTTCCTTGAGTTTAAGCGCGCCCTCGTAAGCAATTGGCATGTTGATGCCACGCCCGAGGTAGAGACAGTGGCTCATGTCTTTGAGCGCGTGAGCCACGACCTCCACCTCCGGCTCGCGATCCAGCAGCGTGCCAACCTGATC
>JBHHUI010000438.1:0-3479 GCA_046753805.1 Anaerolineales bacterium | reverse complement strand
CGAGCAGGCGGAAAAGCGTCTCCGTGTCCTGGGCGTCCTGCGCTTCTTCGTCCTCCAACTGCGTCTCATCTCCAATCGCCCACCCGTTCGCTCCGTTGAAGCCCTCTGGCCACCAGCCGTCGAGAATGCTCACGTTCAGCACGCCGTTGAGTGCGGCCTTCTGGCCGCTTGTGCCGCTGGCCTCGTACGGTCGCCGGGGCGTGTTGAGCCACACATCGACGCCCTGCACGAGATGCCGGGCGATATTCTGGTCGTAGTCTTCGATGAACACCAGTCGCCCGCCACATTCTGCCTTCTTGATCTGGCGGTAAATATCCTGGATCAGCCTTTTGGCAGGTTCGTCGGCGGGGTGCGCTTTCCCGGAAAAGATAATCTGCACCGGCATACCCGGTCTATGAAGCAGTTGGAGCATGCGCTCAAAATCGCGGAAGAGGAGCCCGGCGCGCTTATAAGTTGCGAACCGGCGGGCGAAACCAATGGTGAAGGCATTGTGGTCCAATAGCGCGCCGCTGGCCAGCGTCTGGACTGGATGGACGCGGGTCGTCGTCCACGCCTCGCGGCTCCGGTCGCGCATGAACGCCAGCAACTTGCGCTTGAGATGCCGGTGAATGTTCCACAACTCCGTGTCTGGCATCGCCTGCACGGCTTGCCAGACCTCCGGTTCGTCCAGATGGTCGCGCCAGTTCGCACCCAGGTATTTATCGAACGCGACTCCATAGCGCCGCGCCAGCCAGCTATCGGTGTGGATACCATTCGTAATGGCCCGGATGGGCACATCGGCCTCGTCGCGATCCGGCCACAAGAAATGCCACATATTTCGGCTTACGCTGCCGTGCAGCGCACTCACGCCGTTGCGATAGCCCGACGAGCGCAATGCCAGAATCGGCATGGAGAAAGCCGGTCCCCACGAGCGGTCGAGCCGGGCGAGTGACATGAACGCGTTGCGGTCGAGGCCCATGCGCTCCCAGTAGTTGGGCAGGTACTTCTCGATGAGCCAGTCCGGGAAGGCCTCGTTGCCGGCCGGCACCGGCGTGTGCGTTGTAAACACGGTGCTGGACCGCACAAACCGCGCCGCCTCATCGAACGTCAGGCCCTGTTGTACCTTTTCTGCTATGCGTTCCAGGATCATGAAGGCGGAATGGCCCTCGTTCATGTGCCACACGTTTGGCCGCAAACCGAGCGCCCGGAGCGCCCGCACGCCGCCAATGCCGAGTACGATTTCTTGCGCAATGCGTACATCCAGATCGCTGGAATACAGCCGGGCGGTCAGTTCCCGGTCGGTTGCGGAGTTCCCCTCCACGTTGGTGTCCATCAGGTACAAGGGGATACGGCCGACCTGGAGCTTCCATACCGCCACCGATACCATGCGCCCGGGCAGGCTGACCTCGACGGAAATGTGGTTGCCGTCGGCGTCTACGGCTCGTACCACAGCCTGATCATCGTAATCCAGCGTTTCCCAACTGGCTTCCTGCCAGCCGTCTTCCATAATGTGCTGGTGAAAGTACCCCTGCTGGTAAATGAATCCGACACCCACGAATGGGAGACCCAGGTCGGAAGCTTCTTTGCTATGGTCGCCCGAAAGCACACCCAGGCCGCCGGCGTAAATTGGCAGGCTTTCGTGCAGGCCGAACTCCGGCGAAAAGTAGGCGATGCACGCTTCGGTCAGGTCCGGGTAATTCTGCGAGAACCAGGTATCCGCAGCGTTCAGGTATTCGTCGAAGGCTGCCAGCACCCGGTCGTATTGTTCAAGAAACCAGCGGTCCCGCAGTGCGCCGTTAAGCGTTGCCCGCGTAACAATATTGAGGAATTTGACGGGGTTGTGATTTACGTGACGCCACAGATTCTCGTCCAGACGCCGGAAGAGCCGCTGCGCTCTCGGATTCCACGACCACCAGAGGTTGTGGGACAATTCTGCCAGCCGGTTGATCCGGCGTGGCAATTTGGACGTGCGCGCTGTGGCTGCGGACAATAAGGGGTCTCCTCTCAAATGCGGCGATGCCGTCCCCCGTCCAGCCAGGGCTGGCTGAGCAGGTTGGACGTGGTTTGGTGCGCCGGCCGCCGAAACTATACCACGCGTCCCCGCAGAGACCACCCGGCTTGACCTCCGAGGGCTCGCGCAGCGGACCTCGGGGGTCTCTTCCGCGCACGCGCGGGTCGCGGCCACGGACGCCATCTGGGCGGGAAGGATGGTAGACTCTGCCGCGCGTCTTATGGAGGAACCGTGAATCCGATTCCAGTCGAATACTTTAGCGCCCGGCTCGACGCGATGGTGGCCGAACTGACCAGCCTGGTCGAGACCGAGTCGCCGTCCACCGACAAAGCGGCCCTGGACCGCATGGCGGAGCAACTGATTGCATATCTGCAACCACTCGGTCCTCAGATTGAGATTGACCGGCAGCTGGCGGCCGGCAACAACATCAGCGCTACCTGGCCGGGAGTGAACGGCGATTCGTCCGGCGGATTCTTGTTCCTGTGCCATTTCGACACCGTTCATCCGATCGGCATGCTGGCAGAGAACCCCGTGCGCGTGGACGAGGGTGAACTCTACGGGCCCGGCGTGTACGATATGAAGGGCAGCATCGTGCAGGTGGTGAGCGCGCTGCGCGCGCTGCGGGAGAATGATCGCTGGCCCGCAGCGCCCGTAACTGTATTGCTCACGTCGGACGAAGAAGTCGGTTCGCGCGACGCGCGCCCGCTCATCAAACAGTTGGCGGCCCGGGCGGAGGTGACGCTCTGCATGGAACCGGCGCTCCCGGGCGGCGCCGTCAAGACGGCGCGCAAAGGCGTGGGCAACTTTCAGGTGACCACGCAGGGTTACGCCACCCATGCGGGGGCCGACTATTCCACCGGGGTTAATGCCATCGAAGAAATGGCGCACCAGATTCTGGCGCTGCAGGCGATGACCGATTACACACGCGGCACCACCGTCAATGTCGGCATCGTAGAGGGCGGCACGCGCAACAACGTCGTCCCCGACCTGTGTAAAATAGACGTGGACGTGCGCGTCGTCTCGCCGGCCGAAGGCGAGCGCATCGAAGCCGCTATTCATGGCCTGCAGCCGGCTACGCAGGGGGCGAGTGTATCCGTTGAAGGCAGCGTTTACCGGCCGCCGATGGAGCGTTCACCGGCTATCGCCGCCACATACGAACGCGTCCGTACCATTGCTGGAGCGCTGGATATAGACCTGGCCGAAGGTCATACCGGCGGCGCCTCCGACGCCAACTTCGTGGCGGCCGACGGCCATGCCGTGCTCGACGGCCTCGGTCCCATCGGCAGCGGCGCACACACACGCACCGAATCGCTCACGGTCGCCAGCCTGCCTCCCCGCACGGCGCTGGTCGCGGCTATCCTCAGCGAGTGGTCAAACGTCTGACGGCTTCCCCGGCAGCGCGCCGCTTCTGGCCGCTGCTTTTCGTGCTGCTGTACTGGGCAGCCCGCCTCCACAACCTGGACGCGCTTCCGATATTCCTGGATGAAGC
>JBHHUI010000437.1:0-3480 GCA_046753805.1 Anaerolineales bacterium | reverse complement strand
GAACAGTGGGATCTCAAGACATCGCGAACAGAGTAGTCGAGAAAAGTCTCATGACATCGCGAACATTAAATTTCGTTGCATCCTCCTCCGCAAGGAGGAACGATGGACGAAAAACACGAACGCGAACTGCGCCGCAAAGCGATGCGGTTGCACCTGAAAGGATTACGACCACGGGATATTCTCGCTCGCATCCCACGTGGACGGACATGGTTGCACAAATGGAGGCAGCGTTTTGAAGACGACGGCTGGGCTGGTTTGCGCAGTCGCTCGCGGCGGCCACGTGCGCCGCAGCGTATCTATGGTGCACAAGAGAAACGCGTCATCGTGCGCGTGCGGCGCAGCCTCGAAAAACGCAAGGTTGGACTCATTGGTGCGCGCGCGGTGCAGGCCGAGATCGAACGCGCAGCGTTGCTTACGCCCGTTCCCAGTCGCGCCACGATCGGGCGTGTGTTGCAAGCGGCCGGTCTTACCGGCGTCAACGGAAGCGCAGCGTCTGCAGCGTACTACCCGCATCCGCATCCAGCGCCGACGTATATGCTGCACGCACTGGACTGGATCTCGCGCCGTGTGCAAGGTGGCGCATATGTATTTGCCTTCAACGTGGTCGACTATGAGACGCGCGACCTTGCACATTCTCTTGAAGATAACAAGCGCGCCGCAACAGCTCGCCGCATTTTGCTCGATTCCTGGGGGAAAATCAGCTTGCCGGATGGATTGCAGCTCGACAACGATGCGGCGTTTTGCGGCGGTTACCGCGTGCCGCGCGTCTTCGGTCAAATCGTGCGCCTGTGTCTCTACTGTGGCATCGAGCCGATCTTCATCCCGTACTACGAACCCGAACGCAATGAACTGGTCGAACGCAGCAACGGTCTGTGGGTACAGGCCTTCTGGCAGAAGCGACGTTTTCGCAACCGGCAGCAGGCCCAACGCTGTAGCCCGGAGTTTGAAGACTGGTATCGGCACGAATATCATCCGCCGGCTCTGGCGGGCATTACGCCAGCGCAAGCAGCGGCGCAACAGCCGCGTGTTAAGCTGTCGGCGCGGCAACGTGCGCGTATCTCGAACAATTTGCCGATTACCGCCGGGCGGGTGCATTTCATCCGCAAAGTGGACGCCGAAGGAAAGATCGACCTCCTGAATGAACCCTGGCATGTCGATAAACGTCTGCATCGCAAGTACGTCTGGGCAACGGTCGTTACGCATGAGCAACGGCTTCATATCTACCATCGCAAATCGGCGAAACATCCAGCACGCCTGCGCAAGACGGTGCGCTACACCATTGATGAGCCGGTACGTCCGCTCCGCTCCGAGTATCGCCGTCGTTCGCGACGCCGAAAAATGTCCACGATGTTGTGAGACTCCCTTCAACTACGATAAGCGCGTATTTTGTTCGCGATGTGTTGAGACCTGACACATACTAACTTCAAATGCCCACGATCTACGACAATATTGAGCGCGAATTACTCCCTGCGCTGCGGAATACCTTGGAAGTTTCGTATCGCGCCGATTTTTGCGTTGGCTATTTCAACTTGCGCGGCTGGCAGCAGCTAGACGATCGGATTGAGCAATGGACTGGCGGCGAGGGCGCAGCCGGCCGTTTGCTGGTGGGTATGCAGCGCCCTCCTGAAGACGAACTGCGCGCTATGTACAGTTTTCAGGCGGAGAATGAGCAGCGCATTACAAACAAGCTCGCGGTCCAGCAAAAGAAACAGATGGCAGAGCAGTTCCGCCGACAGTTGACCGTCGGCGCGCCCACAAACGCGGACGAGGCTGGCATCCGTCGCTTAGCCGCGCAGATTCGTGACAAGAAACTGGTTGTAAAGCTTTATACACGGCATCCACTGCATGCCAAACTGTATTTGCTGCACAGATCGGATCAGCAAGTGCCAATCATCGGATACCTGGGCAGCAGCAACCTGACATTCTCCGGCCTGAGAGGCCAGGGCGAACTAAACGTCGATGTCGTCGAACAGGATGCAGCGGCCAAACTGGCGCAGTGGTTTGAAGACCGCTGGTCGGATCGATATTGCCTCGACATTTCTGAGGAGTTGCTCGAAATTATCGATGAAAGCTGGGCGAGTGAGAAGACTCTGCCGCCCTATTATGTGTATCTCAAGATGGCCTACCACCTGTCGCGAGAGGCACGCGCGGGGCTGACCGAGTTTTCGATCCCGCGTGAGTTCGGGCGCAAGCTGTTCGACTTCCAGGTCGCGGCCGTCAAGATCGCCGCCCGTCATCTGAACCGGCGCGGCGGCGTGCTTATAGGTGATGTGGTCGGTCTGGGCAAGACGATCATGGCTACGGCGCTGGCCCGCATCTTCGAAGACGACTTCTACATGGACACGCTCATTATCTGTCCGAAGAATCTCGTCAAGATGTGGGAGTGGTACGTGGCGGAATACCGGCTGCGCGCCAAAGTGCTCTCGATTACGCGCGTGCAGCAAGCACTGCCGGATATGCGCCGCTACCGCTTGGTATTGATCGACGAGAGCCACAATCTGCGCAACCGCGAGGGCAAGCGCTATCGCGCTATTCAAGCGTACATCCAGCGCAACGAGAGTCGCTGCATCCTGCTCACAGCCACGCCATACAACAAGACTTATCTCGATCTTTCCAGCCAGTTGCGACTCTATATCCCACCGGACGCCGACCTGGGCATCCGACCGGAGAAATTGCTGCGCGATATTGGTGAGATCGAATTTAACATCCGCTACCAGGCGCCGCTGCGCTCGATCGAGGCGTTTGAGAAAAGCGAATACCCCGACGACTGGCGCGAATTGATGCGTCTGTTTATGGTGCGCCGCACGCGTAGCTTCATTCGTGACAACTATGCGGTGAAAGACCCGGCGACCGGGCGCAAATACCTGACGTTTGACACAGGCGAGCGTGAATACTTTCCAACGCGCCATCCCAGACGGGCGACCTTTCGGATCGACGAGCACGATCCCGATGACCAGTATGCGCGCCTGTACTCTGACACAGTCGTGGACGCCATCAGCCGCCTGCGGCTGCCGCGTTATGGACTAGGCAACTATGTCGTCAAATCGCCGGAGCCGCCGCCGAATGTTACAGAGCATAAGGCGCTGAACGACCTCTCGCGTGCTGGCCGCCGGTTAATGGGCTTCTCACGCACGAACCTGTTTAAACGGCTTGAAAGTAGCGGGTATGCCTTCGTGCTCTCGGTCGAGCGTCATATTCTGCGCAACTACGTTTTCATCCACGCCATCGAAAACGGCGCGCCGCTCCCCATCGGCACGCAAGGCGCAGAGATGCTCGATTCGCGTTTCGAGGACGAAGATGCCGAGGCGGTGGGGATCAGCACGCTGGAGCTTTTTGACGACGATAGCGACGATGAGGAATCCACGGTGGAGTCCTCCCCTGAGAGCCTGCGCACAGAAGCCGCTTTCCGCGCGCGCGCCGCCGAAGTGTATGCTCTGTATACCGCTCAGTATCGGCGTCGCTTCCGCTGGTTGCGCGCCG
>JBHHUI010000436.1:0-3482 GCA_046753805.1 Anaerolineales bacterium | reverse complement strand
AATGAGCGCAAATATCATGTGGTTGTCTCCCACTTACCTCCCCCCGTCTCCAAATCTTCGCCGTGCTGCCTCCGGCCGTGGCAGCGTCGTCATTGGCTGCGAATGGTTCCCATCGCGCAACCGTCCGCACGGGGGTCGGAGCCGCCCCACAGCACACCGTTCGGTTCGCGCCGGATGATCTGCCCGCGCCCGAACAGCGCGCGCGCATAACCGACCACAAGGTAGACCGGATGCCCCATGCGTTCCAGTTCCGTCGCCGTCTTTTCGGGCAGTCCTGTTTCCAGCCCGACCTTCCCCCCAGCCGTTCCATCCGCAATGCAGAAGCGCGGACGGTTGAGCGCGGCTTGCGGGTCCAGTCCGTCGTCTACCATGCCTACGACCACTTGCACGTGTCCCTGGGGCTGCATGAATCCACCCATCACGCCGAATGGCGCATACAGGCTCCCATCGGCTGCGTGCGTGATCAGGCCAGGAATGATCGTGTGATAGGGACGTTTGCCGGGCGCGAGCGCGTTGGGGTGCGTCGGGTCCTGGCTGAACCCGTGCCCGCGGTTCTGCAACGTAAAACCCCAGCCTTCCGGCACGATGCCGGTACCGAAGCCCATGTAATTGCTGTTGATGAACGAGCACGCGTTGCCGGCAGCGTCCACCGTGCACAGGTAGACGGTATCGGAACCGGCCGCGAGCGCGGGCGCGCCATGCACGCGGTCGAGCGCAGCGCGGGAAGGATCGATGAGTGCGCGCCTTTGGGCAGCGTACTCCCTGGAGAGGAGATCGGAGATCAGAGCTTGGTAATTGGAGATTGGTAATTGTGCGCGGGGATCAGCGACGAACCACCGTGTGTCTGCAAAGGCCAGCCGCATGGCTTCGACGAGCACGTGCCAGCGCTCGGCCCCGAGCGGGTCCATCCCCGCCAGGTCGAAGCCCTCCAAAATGTTGAGCGCGATCAGCGCCGCCAGCCCCTGCCCGTTTGGCGGGCACTCCCACACGCGCACCCCCCGGTAGATGGTGCTGATCGGCTCGTCCCATGTCGAGCTGTGCCCGGCCAGGTCTGCTTCCGTCAGCACCCCGCCGGCGGCCTGCACTGCGGCGGCGACGGCGGCTGCGATCTCGCCTTCATAGAACGCTGCTTTGCCCTGCTCGGCCACAAGTTGGAAGGTGCGCGCCAGCCCCGGATTGCGGAAGACCTCGCCCGCGTGCGGGCCGCGCCCATCGAGGGTGAGTTCGCGCCCACCGGGCGCGCGGGCGAGCTGCCGTGCGGCGCCGCGCTGCCAGAAGTAGGCTGTCAGCGGCGCGACCGGAAAGCCTTCTTCGGCGAGCGCGATGGCCGGCGCCAGAACGTCGCGCAGCGGGAGTGAGCCGTGAGCAGCGATAAGGTCGCACCAACCGGCGCACGCGCCCGGCACGGTGACCGTGTGCGCATGGAAAGGCGGCAGCCCGTCGGCAAAACCCTGCTGCGCCAGCAAGTCGAGCGTCAGCCCCGCCGGGGCGCGCCCCGACCCATTAAGCGCGGAAACCTGGCGCGTCGCGGCATCGAAGTATAGGGCAAAGCAGTCGCCGCCAATCCCGGTCGAGGTGGGTTCGGTCACGTTCAGGGCAGCCGCCGTTGCCACAGCGGCATCGGCGGCATTGCCGCCGTTCTCCAGAATGCGCACGCCGGCTGCGACTGCCAGCGGCTGGCTCGCCGCCACCATGCCGCCCTGCGACAGCACGGGCGAGCGGTACGAGTCAAAGGTAGGTTCTGCAATCATGCGAATCGCCTGTCCGTGAATGCACGTACAATTAGCCTGGTGGATATCTACTGCAGGAGGCTGCGATGAAGAAGCCGCTCATAGTATGCACGATTTTCGTGCTTGCATTCACGGCGTGTTCCCGGGTCTTTGGGCCGTCGCCGACCGTGGCCGACCGGGAAGCCACCATTGCCGTGGCGCAGTCCGGTGCGCCCATGATCGGCGCGCTCAGCACCAGCGGCGCGGTGCCGGATAATCCGCAGCCCGGCACGACGTACGAGCTTGTCGTGCCGCTAGATTCCGGCCGGGAAGTACTCTGGGGTTTCGGCTGGTGCACCCGGACGCAACTCCAATTACGCGACAACTGGGACAACATGGAACTTGCGTTCAAGCTCAATGGGCGTACCGTGGCTCTCGACCAGTTCCTCGTTACCGAGCAAATCGACGTCGGCCTGGGCTGCCGCAACTACTTCGTCGCACTCACCGAATGGCCGGTCGGCGAGCACTTGCTGACTACTGAAGTGACCTTTAATAAACCGCTCGACGATGGGTTCTTCGAATACCCGCGCGGCAAGTTTGTAGTCGAGCATCACGTAACGGTGTCCGAGTAGTCGCTCTCCCGCGCATTCCACGATATGCGCAGGTTGAAGGGCGCCATATTTTCCATCTCCCAGCGCGCCTCCCCGAAGGGCAACAGGGCTTCGTGGCAGGTTAGCGCGTACTGCAACGCGGATAGCGGCAGCGTTCACTACCCCACTGCTTGAATCAGCAACCAGAGCCTTTCTTCGGGATGCGGCCCAACCGCGTGGTAATCGCACGCGGATGGATTCGCTGGCGTCATCGTGGAGCAGTTTGATAGCGGCCCGGTTCAAGATTATAATTGCGGCCCCACGGGGGATTGCCGTCCAATGCTTAAAAATACCAGTTTTGCGCGAATTGTGTTCTTCTCGACACTGCTCGGGGTTGCTTCGTACGCCGGTTCGCTGGCAGTCTTCCTGCTGAATAGCATTGGACTCGACACTACCGTGCGAGACGCGTTGTTCATCGCCGGCGCGCGCCCCGGTCTGTTTGGCATTGCGTACCTGTTGCAGGGTATGGCGTTTCTATTGTGGGCGCTTGTCCCCATCAGCGTCGGGCAGCGCTATCGAGAGCACGCACCCGGTTTTAGCCAGCTCGCAGCCATCGCGGGCAGTTTTGGTTTCATCTGGCGCGCGGTCGCAGAGTTCGCCAAAGCGGGCAGCATGGAATTCCTGGGGCAGGTCTACCGCATCGGCGACCCCACGCTGCAACTTTTTGCGGAGCAGTTGGCCACCTGGACGCAACTGTGGACGTTCGGCGCGATCTGGGAACTGGTAGGGAACGGGTTCGCGCTTGGTGTTTTCACCGCCATTGCAGGACTGCTGTTTGTGGCGGCGGGACGCAGCAGCCTGGGCGGCATCACCACTTTCGTCGGCAGCGTGATTGCGATCAGTTGGATCGGTACGGCAGTGTACTATTTGCTCGGATTGCGCGCGGGGTTGCAATGGATCGGCGCGCCCGGTTACGCAACGCTCGTCATCGCGCCGGTCTGGTTGGCGTGGATAGCCTGGTACGTGCAGCGCGCCCCACAAGACAGGGGCGTGCCGGCCGCCAAGTCCGGCGAGGCTGTGCCCGAAATGGCGGCTTGAAATTTGAGCGCTGCAAGGGCCAGATAGCCTCCCCGAACGGCCCCTCTCCCAACACCAATTAAAGGGCGCGTCAGTCCTATGCAAA
>JBHHUI010000435.1:0-3492 GCA_046753805.1 Anaerolineales bacterium | reverse complement strand
AAAAGTCATGCTCGACGATATCTTGCACATCATTGGGAGTGAATAACAACAGTACCAGATCAGGTTCGTAGCGATACCCCTCGGCGCGGTAATACAGCAGTTCCTGATCCGTCCCATAGGCCGAAACACCCGCGTTGATGACCTCGTAATGGACGGTATCCGATAGCCGGTTGAGTCGCGACTCGAGCAAACCGTGATAGGCTCGGTCCAACGGCGCCTGCAACGATTCGGCATACGAGTCACCCAGCACGAGGATGCGGACGGTCCCCGGCGGCTTGTCGAAAGGATATTCATCGTCCACCAACCCCTGGCTGTTCAGCCGCACAACATTATCGAATTCCTTCGCGACGAACCGCACTTCCGTACCGCGCACGTGACGCCACCCCAGCACCGGGTCTCCCTCAAAAATACGGTCCTGGATCGGCGGCAGCAGCAAACGAATGCCAACTTCGAGGACGATGGCTCCCCACAAAATCCCGACGGTAACAAGCCCGGCGCGGCGTCGCATGAACCCCATTATGCCACCCGGCCGCAAATGGGTTGTGAGGCCCGCGGGATGCAGTATACCGATTCAGGGCATTTCACGTTTGGGGCAGCTCTGGGGCATAATGGGGGCATCTTAGCGCCGCCGGGAGCGACGCCGGCACAGACGCGCCGATACTGAAGCGTTCCCATTCGCAGCCGTGATTTCTCGCCGCAACGTCTGAAGCTGACACCTGCCGCACATACATCGTCCCTAAACTGCACGCTGCAGGATGGGATGACGACCACATCGCCGAGCAGCGAGTGATCACGCCCGGGCGCATCATTCCGCTCGGGCGCAACATCCGGCGTAAAGAAAGCGGACGCCCCGATTACATCCTCTATCTGCGCAAGCACTACCCCATCGCCGTAGTCGAGGCCAAAGCGGATTACAAGCTGCCGGGCGACGGCCTGCAACAGGGCATGGATTACGCGCAGATGCTCGGCGTGAAGTTCGCCTATTCCAGCAACGGCCTCGGCATTGTAGAGCATGACTTCCTCACCGGACGCGAGCGCAACCTGACGGAGTTCCCGACGCCGGACGAGTTGTGGGCGCGGCTGCGCGGCGAGCTGCAATTGACTGCTGAGCAAGACGCCGCCGACGCGCTGACAGCCTACTTCGAGGAAGTCGGCGGCAAGACGCCGCGCTATTATCAGGAAGTCGCGATCAACCGTGCAGTGGAGGCCGTCCTGCGCAGGCAGCCGCGTATTCTGCTCACGATGGCGACCGGCACGGGCAAGACCTTTGTCGCATTCCAGATTGTGTGGCGGCTGTGGCGCGCGAAGCGCAAGCGGCGCATCCTGTATCTGGCGGACCGCAATGTGCTGATCGATCAAGCCAAGGACCGTACCTTCAGCCCGCTCGGCGACGCGGTGCACAAGATTCAGGGCGCGGCCGTCAAGAGCCGCGAGGTGTACTTTGCGCTTTACCAGGCGCTGGCGAGCGCGGGCGACGAGCCGAACCTGTACGAGCAGTAGGCGGCGCATCCTGGAATACTTCGCGCCCGCGCAGCAGATCGGCATGACCGCCACGCCGCTGCGCGACGACAATGTGGACACGTACCGCTACTTTGGCGAGCCAATCTACACATACAGCCTGAAGCAAGGCATCGAAGACGGCTTCCTCGCGCCCTACCGCGTGCAGCGCGTGATCACCAGCGTGGACGCGCACAACCTGCAGATCGACCCCGGCGTGCTCGACCGCTTCGGGCGCGAGATACCCGAGGGTCTGTACGGCACGAAAGACTTCGAGCGCGTTGTCTCGCTGCTCACGCGCACCGAGGCCGTGGCGCGGCATCTGTCCAACCACCTGAAGAAATCCAACCGCTACGACAAAACGATTGTGTTCTGCGTGGATCAGGAACACGCCGCCGACATGCGTCAGGCGCTGATCAACGAGAACGCCGATCTTGTCGCTGTGCACCCCGACTATGCAGCGCGGGTCGTTTCGGACGAAGGTAAAGAGGGGCGCGGGCATCTGGATAACTTCTCGGACCCGGAGCGCGAGACGCCCGTCATCCTGACGACTTCGCAGATGCTCACAACGGGCGTGGACGCACCCACCTGTCGCAACATCGTGCTCTTCCGCGCCATCGGCTCGATGACGGACTTCAAACAGATCATCGGACGCGGCACGCGCGTGCACGAAGAGGGCGAGAAGTTCTGGTTCACGATCATCGACTACACCGGCGCGACGCAACTGTTTTACGATCCAAAGTTTGACGGCGACCCGGTGCGCGTCACGCGGCAGACGATTGACGAGGAGGGCAATACGGTCGCGGAGCAGGATAGCGAGGAAGGCACGCTGGAACCGGAGGCGGAGGCGGGCGACGAATACGAATTGATTGGCGAGCTGTCCGTACCGGGCGTCTCGGTCGAGCAGCCGCGCAAGTATTACGTGGACGGCGTGCCAGTGTACATCGTGGGCGAGCAGGTGTTTGAGCTGGATGCGGAGGACAACGTGTTGCGCACGGTGGAGTTCACCGACTACGTGCGCGATCACGTGCGGCGCTTGTCGCCCAATGCCGAACACCTGCGGGCGGCCTGGCCGCTGGGCGAGCGGCGGCGCGAGATTCTGGAGGCGCTGGACCAGCGCGGCGTCGATCCGCAGCGCCTGGCGCAGATCACGCATCACGAAGACGCCGACCCGCTCGACCTGCTGCTGCACGTGGCGTACAATGCGCCGTTGCTCACGCGGCGCGAGCGCGCCGAGCGCCTGCGCCGCGACAAGCCGGACTTCTTCAACACGTACACGCCCGCCGCGCGTCAGGTGCTGGATGACCTGCTGGACAAGTACGCCGACTTTGGCCTGAACCAACTGGACGACCTGCAACACGTGCTGCGCGTGTCGCCCTTCGACGAACGCGGCTCGGTGTTGGAGATCGTCGCGCTGTTCGGAGGGGCTGAGGAGTTGAAGAAGGCAGTGGAACAGATGCAGGTGTTGTTGTATGAGTGACCCTCACTCCCGCCCCTCGCAAGGCTCGAGGTACCCCCTCTCCCGCATGGCGGGAGAGGGGGACGGGGGGTGAGGGAGAAACCCCATGCCCAAAAAGAAATCCTCTCCCAAAAAAACTACCCGCGCGCAGCTTTCGTCCATCATCAAGTCGGCGCGCGACATCATGCGCAAGGACGCCGGGCTGAACGGCGATCTCGACCGCCTGCCGCAGCTCTCGTGGGTGCTGTTCTTGAAATGCTACGACGATCTGGAGCAGCGCCGCGAGGCGACCGCCGTGCTCGCGGGCAAGCCGTACCGGGCGGTGATCCCCGAGGGGTACCGGTGGCGGGACTGGGCCGCCGATCCGGACCGGGGCCAGACGGGCGATGAGCTAATCGACTTCGTCAACAACAAGCTGCTGCCGGGGTTGCGCGATCTGAGCGACAGCGAGGAACAAGTCGTCATCGCCGCGCTCTTCCGCGAGACCTTCAACCGCATGCTCTCCGGCTATTTGCTGCGCGATGTCGTCAATCTGG
>JBHHUI010000434.1:0-3494 GCA_046753805.1 Anaerolineales bacterium | reverse complement strand
AGTATCTCGGCGGCGATGACGTCGTGTGGCAGCTCCTGCAGCAGTGGCGGCTTGCGCGCGCGGAAGTCGGGGCCGGCCACATACCCCTGTGGAATCCCTATCTCTTCGCCGGTGTGCCGCTGCTCGCCAACCCACAACCGGCATTCTTCTATCCACCCAACTGGATCCTGTTTGTTGCGCAGCTGCCGCTAAACGTGGGGCTGGCGTGGCTGTCGGCCTTCCATCTTGGCTGGATAGCACTGGGGATGTACCTCTGGGCGCGCGGCGCGGACATGCGGCCTTCCGCTGCGAGCGTGGCCGCCGCCACACTTGCATATTCGGGCTTCATTGCGGTGCGTATCGCAGATGGTCATCCGAATTTCGTCGCAACCTTGAGTTGGCTGCCGTGGGCGATGATCGCTGCCCGCCGCCTCTATCAAGAACCCGGCTGGCGCGCCATGATCGTCGGCGCGCTTCCGCCGGCGTTCGCGTTGCTGGCCGGGAACCCGGCCGGCGCGCTGCTGGTCGCCGGGCTACCCGCCCTGTGGTTGGTGTCCGAACTGATCCAACCGAACAGCCGCTGGCGCGCGACAGGCTGGTGGACGGCCAGTTGGTTCTTTGCGGCCGGGCTAACAGCCGTACAGCTATTGCCCGCCGCCCAACTGATCCTGCGGTCGACGCGCGTCGCGGGCGCAGATGCAGGTTTCTCCGCCGAGTTCGCCCTACCCGCACCCCATTTGATCAGCCTGATCATCCCGAACTTCTTTGGCGAACCGGTCCGCACCGGCTATTGGGGCGAGGGCCGACATACGGAGTTTATTCTGTACCCCGGACTGGTGGCGCTGGCGCTGGCGACGATCGCCGTCCGCGCGCGCGGGCGGAACCGGCGCGTTCGTTTCTGGCTGGGGGTGGCCGTGGTGAGTTTGCTCCTGGCGCTGGGGCCCGTCGGCGGCCTGCACACGCTGGCAGTGCGACTGCTGCCGCCCCTGCAGCTCGTGCGCGCGCCGGCCCGCTTCGGCTACTGGAGCATCTTTGCCCTCGCCGCGCTGGCCGGCATGGCGTGTGAGGACGGCATCGCCGGGTTGCCGAAATGGGTGCACCGGGGCGCGTTGAGCCTGGCGCTGGCGTTTGCTATGGCAGGTTTCGCGGCAATCGCCGTCTTCCGCGTCGGTGGGCTGCCAAACCCGGATCGCATCTATCATCTGGGCAGCGCGGTTTTGCGTTCGGCGCTCATACTCGCCCTCATCGGCGCATTATTCCTGTGGCGCGCGCACCGTCGTCCACGGGCGCGCCTGTTTGCGAGTGCAGCCCTTTTCCTCACCCTCATGGATTTGTGGGGCTATGGCGTTCCCATCCTGCGCACCACGCGCGAGGAATACGATCTCACCTGGCGCGAGGCGGCCCCTCAGATCGAATCCGGCGGGCGCGTGTTGCCGTGGGGATTATTTCTGTTCTTTCAAAACGGCGGCATGAACTACGGCATTCCCAGCATATTTGGATACGACCCGCTCGTACCGGCCGACTATGACGCATTTACGGACGTTGTACCGGACCCGCGCGCCCGCACGTTCGACCTGTTGCACGCCCGCTACCTGATCGCACATGCCGACCAGGATTTCGGCGCTGCAGCGCAGCCGTCGTTTATCGCCGCCGTCGGCGACTACGCTCTGTTCGAGCGCGCTGAGTACATGCCTCGGGCGTGGGTCGTATCAGAGCTTGTCGTGGTCCCGGCGGAGGAACAACCTGCAACTGTAAATGGCTCACAATTCAACGCATCAGAAACTGGAGTCGTAGCGGCCGCTCCGGATTGTCCGGCGTCCTCCGGCAAGGCCGAAGTCACCGTCCTGACAGACGAACCCGGACGAATCACAATGCGGGTGACGGCAGCAAATCCGGGGATACTGATCCTGAGCGAGCAATACTATCCGGGCTGGCGCGCGATAATCAACGGCGCACCACAGGCTACGTTTCCGATTGACGGCGTATTGATCGGGACTTGCGTTCCGGCCGGGCAATCCGCAGTGCGCCTCGCCTTCGCCCCACTCATCGTGACCGTCGGCGCGCTGCTCACCGCAATCACATTCCTGATCGGGGCAGTGGTGTATTTACGGACGAACCGCGCACACGCCCTGTAAATTGACGTGGTTTGCAATTCCTCGCTTGTTCAGGCTGCCCGTGTGTGAGAAAATTGCCCGGCGCGCCCATGCGCGGAGCGCGCATGGATCACCGCTATGAAATTATTCTTTGGAATCGGCGCATTATCGGGTCTGCTGGCCGTGGCGCTGGGCGCTTTCGGCGCGCACGCGCTCCGAAGTCGCGTGGAACCGGCCCTGCTGACCACATTTGAAACCGGCGTGCGCTATCACATGTACCACGCGCTGGCGTTGCTGGCGGTGGGGCTGGCCGCCGCCCAGTGGCCGCAGTCCAGCGGGCCGATACTGGCCGGATGGCTCTTCGTTGCCGGTACCGTGGTGTTCTCAGGAAGTCTGTACGCACTCGCGCTGACCGGCGCGCGGTGGCTGGGCGCAATCACGCCGCTGGGCGGCGTAGCGCTCATCGCCGGCTGGGCTGTGCTTGTGATCACAGCCTGGCGGAGTTGAGAGCGATGGAAGCAATGGAAGAAGAGCGCGACTTTGTACCGGCTGCGATAGAATCGCCGACCGCCGGGCGTGACGATGAAGGCGACGTCATATCGTTCAGGCGCAGTCACTTTTACGCGGCCATCGTCCCGGTGGCGTTTGTGCTCGGGATCGCTGCCGGTTACCTGATGTGGGGGCGGGCAGATGAGCCGGTCACAGTTGCAGCCGTCACGCCCGGAGCCTCGGGCGTTGCGAACCAGCAAAAGGGTGCGGCCTCCCGCTTCAACGTCAGCGTGGACGACGATCCGGCCGTCGGGGTCGCCGGCGCCCCGGTCACGATCATCGAGTTCAGCGACTTCGAATGCCCGTTCTGCGGGCGCTTTCACGATACAACCTTTACCGCGTTGCTTCAGCGCTACCCCGACCAAATACTATTCGTGTACCGCGATTTCCCGCTCACGTCTATCCACCCGAACGCCCAAAGGGCTGCAGAGGCGGCGCAGTGCGCCAACGAGCAGGGACAATTTTGGGCCTTCCACGATCTGCTATTCCGCAACCAGCAGCACCTTGGAAATGCGGACCTGTATACAGAAGCGGCCCAGGCGCTTTCGCTGGAGATGGACGCTTTCAACGAGTGCGTAGCAAACCGGCGCTACGAGGCCGAAGTTACGGCCGACTATAATGCCGCCCGCGCGCTCGGAATCACCGGCACGCCGACCTTCTTCATCAATGGACGCCCGCTTGTCGGGGCGCAGCCGCTGGAGGCGTTTGTGTCCATCATCGATGAAGAGCTTGCGGCGCTGGGAGAGTGAGCGTCAGAGTTCGAGACTGATCACTGAATACTGACCACCGACCACTGTCCGAGGGGACCGATGCTCAGCACCACAGAAAAATATCTCTTCACCCTTTTGATCGTCATCACCGGCGGGCTGGCGG
>JBHHUI010000433.1:0-3520 GCA_046753805.1 Anaerolineales bacterium | reverse complement strand
GTTGAACCAGTCACTTATTCGCCCACCGATCTCGTTAACGCACTGAGACACTGGGCCGAGGCCGATCCGACTCGGGTGGCATATCGATTCCTTGTGGACGGCGAAGACGAGGAATTGGTCGTTACGTACGGCGCCCTCGATCGGCAAGCGCGGGCCATTGGCGCAGAATTGCTCCGAGGCGCCTCGGTGGGCGACCGCGTGTTGCTGATATATCCACCGGGTCTGGAATTCATCGCCGGCTACTTTGGGTGTCTCTATGCCGGGCTCATCGCAGTTCCAACGAACATGCCGCGCGCCAATAAACCAACGCCCCGACTGGAAGCGGTTGTGCGCGATGCCCGGCCGACCGTCGTGCTGACCACATCCCGCGTGCTGCGCGACCGCGCCCGACATGCGCGCCATGCTCCGTACCTCGATCAACTACAGTGGCTAGCTGGCAATGACTTTCCGCTCGACGATGCACATGATTGGCGGCCCCCCGATATTTCGCCGGATACCATTGCGATGTTGCAATACACGTCGGGCTCGATCGGCGCGCCGAAGGGCGTAATTGTAAGCCACGGCAACCTGTCTCACAACCTGGCCCTGATTCGCCGCGCCTTCAAAATCCATGCCGGCAGCAAAGGCGTGTTCTGGCTGCCGAGTTTTCACGACATGGGGCTAATCGGCGGGATATTAGAGCCGACCTGGTCCGGCATCGAATCGGTTTTAATGGCGCCGGCTTCATTCCTGCTTAAGCCGGTGCGCTGGCTCCGAGCGATCTCGCGGCACGGCGGCACGATTTGCGGGGCGCCCAATTTCGGGTACGACTTGTGCGTGCGCCGCAGTTCAGCCGAGCAACGCGCGACGCTCGACCTGAGTTGCCTGGAATTGGCCTTTTGTGGCGCTGAACCGATCCGCGACGAAACGCTCAGGGACTTCGCGCGCACCTTTCGAGAATGTAATTTCAACGAAGCGGCATTTTATCCGTGCTATGGATTGGCAGAGGCCACGCTGCTCGTGTCCGGTGGGGTTGGCCCCGAACCCCGCAAGCGCGTGACGGTGAGCAAAGCGGCCCTGGAACAAGACCGCGTTGTACCGGTACCCGTTGATGACAGCGATGCGAAAACCATTGTTGGGTGCGGGGTTTCGCTCTACGACCAAGACATTGCCATTGTCGATCCGGTGTCTTTGCAGCGCTGCGGGGCCGACGAGATTGGTGAAGTTTGGATATCGAGCGGGAGCGTAGCCCGCGGATACTGGAACCGGCCGGATGAGACACTTCAAACTTTCGGGGCGTACTTGTCAGACTCAGGCGACGGCCCCTATCTGCGCACCGGCGACCTAGGGTTCTTCCATGCTGAGAACCTGTTCATCACCGGGCGTATTAAGGACATGATCATCATTCGTGGCCGCAACGTGTACCCGCAGGACGTCGAGGCGCTGGTTGAACGCAGCCACCCGGCGCTGCGGCGCGGATTTGGGGCAGCGTTTGCGGTTGAGGGGGGAGCATCCGGGAGCGAAGGGTTGGTTGTCGTCAACGAAATCGAGCGAAGGTACAGAAATAGTGTCGACGCGGAAGAGGTGATCATCGCGATACGCACTGCGATCGCCGCCGGCGTCGAATTGCAGCCCAGCGCCATCGTTCTTGCCCGACCGAACAGCATTCCAATGACATCCAGCGGCAAGGTCAGACGCCGCCAATGCCGGCGAGACTATCTTGACGGCAAGCTGAATGTCATCCATAAGTGGAATGCCGAAGAAAAGAACTAGCGTCCGCTGCTTGATTTAAGGAGCACTATATGGCCGAACCCACCGACCGGGTGCGCAACATCATTGCCCGCACGCTCAAAGTCGACGCTGACCGGGTAGTTTCGAGCGCGAGATTCATCGAGGACCTTGGCGCTGATAGCCTGGACCGCTTCGAACTCATCATCCAACTACAGGACGAGTTCGGCGTCGAGATCACCGACAAGGAGGCCGCCGGTATTGAGACGGTCGCGGAGGCGATGGCCGTCCTGCAGGCCAAATCATCCGGCAATTAGCCCGGGTGTGTTGTGCGCCGCTGCGCGACGAGGTCGCTGTTTGACCGAGGCCGCCAATTTGAGTGGTCGGGCAGGTGGCGTCAACCGCTACTAAATAACGCCGAGCGCGCGCCCCATATCGGCGAGGATTTCCAGTGCGCGGTCGAGCTGCTCGTCGGTGTGTGTGGCCGTGCAGCTGGTGCGCAGCAAACTCTGGCCCTCCAGCACGGCCGGCGATACGACTGCGTTAACGTATAGTCCCGCGTCGAAGCAGAATTTCCATGCCCGAAACGTGTCCATGTCGGTGCCGATCTTGATGGGGACGATTGGCGTTGTACTCGGCCCGGTGTCGAATCCAAGGTCCTGCAGGCTGGCGCGCATTTTGTCGGCGTTCGCCCACAGTTTCTCGATGCGCTCAGGCTCTGATTCCATGATGTCGAGCGCAGCCAGGGCCGCGGCGGTATTGCTGGCGGGCAGCGAGGCGCTGAAGATCATGGTGCGCGAGGTGTGTTGGATGAAATGCACGACGTCGGCGTCACCGGCGATAAAACCGCCGATGGACGCAAACGACTTGCTGAACGTGCCCATGATCAAGTCCACCGCGTCGGTGACGCCCAGGTGCTTTGCGGTTCCATGTCCGCCGCCCATAACGCCCATTCCGTGCGCATCATCGACCATCAGGCGCGCTCCAAACTGATCGCAAAGCTCCACGATCTCCGGGAGCGGCGCCACATCGCCGCCCATGCTGTACACTCCATCCACGACAACTAATTTGCCTGCATCGGCGCCGGCGTTCTGCAGCTCATTTTTCAGGTCTTCGAGATTGTTGTGCAGAAAGCGCCTGAACACGCCGGTGGCGAGCAGACAGCCGTCCACTGCGCTGGCATGGTCCTCTTTGTCGGCAACGACGACGTCGCCGCGACCGACGAGACAGGCTATCGTACCGACGTTCGTCTGGTAGCCGGTGGTGTGTACAAGCGCCGCTTCCTTGCCGACGAATGTGGCGAGCCGCCGCTCCAGCTCTTTGTGGAGCGCCAGACTGCCGTTGAGGAAGCGTGAACCCGTGCAGCTTGTTCCGTATCGTTCGATGGCTCCTGCTGCTGCTGCTCGCACGCGTGGGTCGGTGGTGAGGCCGAGATAGTTATTGGAACCCAGCATCAAAATCCGGCGGCCCTCATAGATGACCTCTGTGCCCTCGCTCTCGTCGAGCGGCACAAAATACGGGTAGAGCCCGGCTTCCCGGGCCTCGTGCGCGCGGGAATAATCCGCACATTTATCAAACAAGTCCATTAATTACAGGTCCTTTCAAATTTGACAATCCCAGTTCGTGGTGGCAATAAGGGCGGAACGTATAAACCCACCCCATAGCGCCGGCGCGGGTGTTGTACTTTATGGCATACGCCGACTAGCGGCGCGTGGCGTCGCTTGATATACTACGCATCTCGTCCAGTTTGAGCAAACAAATTTACTCGTGGAGAGTGCTAGTGACTGATCGTCAACATCCTAAACTTGTCATC
>JBHHUI010000432.1:0-3522 GCA_046753805.1 Anaerolineales bacterium | reverse complement strand
GGCGCGCGCGCGAAGGCTCGCCATGGACTGGTCTATGGGCGGTCGTCGGCAAGGAAATGGCCGACGCGCTGACCAGCGCCCGGATGTTCATCCTGGAACTACTGGTGGTGCTCACCGCCGGGGCGGCTGTGTTTGCCGCCGCCGAAAACGTGCGCGACAGCGTGGGGAAGGACCCGTTTGTGTTTCTGAAACTGTTCACAGTCGGCCGCGACCCGGTGCCAGCGCTGGTCGGACTGGTGGGCTTTTTGATCCCGCTGATAGCCATCGCACTCGGGTTTGACGCCATCAATGGGGAGTTTAACCACCGCACCATGTCGCGCATCCTGGCGCAACCGATCTACCGCGATGCGCTGCTGCTCGGCAAGTTCCTGGCGCGCCTGTTTACGCTCTCGCTGGTAATGAGCAGCATCTGGTTGCTCACCATCGGACTGGGCATCCTGCGGCTTGGAATTCCCCCGGGCGGTGAGGAAGTTGGGCGTAGCCTGATGTTCATCGTGGTCAGCATCTTCTACGGTGGTATCTGGCTCGCGCTGGCCATGCTGTTCTCCATCACGTTTCGCCAGCCGGCCACCTCGGCGCTGAGTGCAATTGCCCTGTGGCTGTTCTTTGCCATCTTCTGGGGTATCATCGCTGAACTGCTGACGCGCGTGCTGTTTCCATCACCGCCGGGTGCGCTGGAAGACTTTTTGGCGCAGGTGCGGGCCGGAATGGCGCTGAGCCGCGTTTCACCCAACACGATCTATGCCGAGGCGATTGTCGCCATCATGAATCCAGCCGTGCGTTCGCTGGGCTTCGTCTTGCCGATGCAGATGCAAGGCGCCGTGATGGGCGCGCCGCTGCCGTTGTCGGAGAGCATTCTGCTCATGTGGCCACACCTCACAGGCCTCATCGCAGCGACGATGATCGCTTTTGCCCTGTGCTACGTTCTGTTCCAGCGGCAGGAGGTACGCGCCTGAATCGCCACGACACGGGTTGACTTTCTGACGAAATCCGAGCAGGCTTTCGACGCGGCTGTGGCATGCGCAGCCGCGTCGATTCTTTTCAGCGGACTCACTGAAACTTTCAGATCAGTGGCGCTATAACCCTCACCCCCGCCCAGCGGGAGAGGGGGATGGGGGGAGGGGGTGTGTCGAACATTAATAGCTTCAGTTAGTTCAGCTACTGGAATGCGACCCGAGGATGAGCAACTGCGTACAGCGCCGCCGTATACGGTAGAATTGTCTCGCCGTCTACTGTGGAGAGCGTCCTACTGACGATGCCCGAGTTTATCCAATTCACGCTGGCGTTGGGAATTGTTTTACTGGCTGCCAAAGCCGGCGGCTACCTGAGTACGCGCCTCGGACAACCGTCTGTGCTGGGCGAACTGCTGGCAGGCCTGTTGCTGGGTCCGACTGTAATTAACTTGTTCCATCTGAGTGTTTGGGGCTGGCAGCCGACGACTGCCCCGCACCTGCTGACTTCCATTACCGATATCGGCGAGATCGGTGTGCTCATGCTCATGTTTGTGGCGGGTCTTGAGCTGCACCTATCGGACCTGGTTTCCACCGGTCGTGTGGCGGTACTGGCAGGCATCCTGGGCGTGATTGTGCCTCTCCTGCTGGGAGCCGGGGTCTCGTTCCTCTTTGGCCTCGATCCGCAGACGGCGTGGTTTATCGGCCTCATCTTGTCGGCCACGAGCGTAAGCATCTCAGCCCAGACGCTGATCGAACTGGGCAAACTGCGCAGCCGCGTTGGACTGGCGCTGCTGGGCGCAGCCGTGTTCGACGACATCCTGGTGATCCTGTTCGTATCGGTGGCGGTGGCCGTCGGCGTCGGCGGGGGGGCGGGTGCGGCCGGCATTCTCGAGATCGTGCTGCGCATGGTCGGCTTCCTGATTGGCGGCGGTCTGATTGGCGTCTACGTGTTGCCGCGTCTGATGTCGCGGGTATCACGCCTCAATATCGATCACGGGGTACTTGTGTTTGCGGTGGTCTCCATGCTGCTCTATTCGTGGGCGGCTGAGGTGCTGGGGGGCATGGCTGACATCACGGGCGCATTTCTCGTCGGTCTCATGTTTGCCCGTACACCGTTCAAGCGTGAGGTCGAACTCGGATTGACGACACTCGCCTATGCGTTCTTTGTGCCGGTGTTTTTTGTGAATATTGGACTGGAAACCAACGCGCGCGCGCTGGACTTGGAGTTCGTGTGGATTGCGCTGGCCCTGGTCGCAGCGGCTGTAGTCGGCAAAGTGCTCGGCAGCGGCAGCGGCGCGCGTCTTGGCGGGTTCACCGGACGCCAGTCGCTGCAGCTCGGCGTGGGCATGGTTTCGCGCGGCGAAGTTGGGCTCATCGTCGCTTCCGTCGGCCTCTTGCAGGGGTTGATCGAGCAAGCGATGTTCTCGACGGCAGTCGTCATCGTCATTGCGACGACGCTCATCACGCCGCCCTTGTTGAGGGCAACCTTTGTCCGGCGCGAACCCGATACTGTCGCGTCGGAGCAGGCATCGCCTTAGCAGCGGAGGATTCGATGTACCAGCTTGTTTTGTGTGTATTGCCGGACGTTGAAACCTGTGCGAGCGTTCTGAAGGGGTGGAACGACGCGGGCGTTTCGGGCGTGACGATTTTGGAAAGTTCCGGTCTGGGGCAGCTGCGGGAGACACTCGGCCTGCAGGCGATACCGCTGTTGCCGCGACTGTCCGACTTTGACCGCGCCCGCGAACTGCGCCACCGGACTTTGTTCGCTGTCGTGGAAAGCGACGAGCTGATTGATCGGTTGGTCGCAGCAACTGAAGCGGTTGTCGGCCCGTTAAACGAACCGCACACTGGCATCATCGTCGTGCTGCCGGTAGCGCGCGTGGTCGGCCTGCCGCGCAAATCGCCGGACTGAAACGATTTGATACGGGACAATAGCATGCAACACTCATATCGCCTTCTTGTAGCAGACGCCATCTCCGAGGCCGGCGTGGCAGCGCTTGCTGCTGGGGCCGATACAGATGTGCGGACGGATATTTTGCCGGAGCAGCTTCTTGCCGATATCGCCGGCTACGATGCGCTGGTGGTGCGCAGTCGCACAAAGGTCACGCCCGCCGTTGTCGCCGCCGGAGACCGGCTTAAGGTAGTGGGCCGCGCGGGCGTGGGTGTGGACAACATTGATCTCGACGCCTGCCGCGAGCACGGCGTAACGGTTGTCAACTCTCCGCTGGCCGCCAGCATTGCCGTAGCAGAACTGACCTTGTCGCTGATGCTCGCGCTGGCCCGTAGCGTGCCGCGCGCCGATATGGTCATGAAACAGGGCAATTGGATCAAGAAGCAACTAAAAGGTGTGGAGTTGTATGGCAAGACGCTGGGACTGGTGGCGGTCGGTCGCATTGGCGCGGCCGTGGCCGAACGGGCGGTCGCTTTCGGCATGCGCGTGCTCGCGTTCGATCCGTATCTCACTCCCGAGCAAGTGCGCGAACGCCACGCCGAGCCGGCCGCGCTCGATGAAGTGCTGCAGCAATCCGACTACATCTCTATCCACAGCCCGCTCACGGCTGAGACGCGG
>JBHHUI010000431.1:0-3524 GCA_046753805.1 Anaerolineales bacterium | reverse complement strand
CAACCGGCGTCGAATTTGTGCAGCGCGGGCGACGCCCGACCGTAGCGTACGGCGGCGAAATCCTGTGTTGCGGCGGCGCGATTAATTCGCCCCAACTCCTGCAACTCTCCGGGGTTGGCAGCGCCAAATTGCTGCGTGAACTGGGGATCGAGGTCGTTTACGATCTGCCGGGAGTCGGCGAAAACCTGCAGGACCACCTGGAGGTGTATGTGCAATACGCGTGCAAGCAGCCGGTTTCGATGTATCCAGCGTTGCAGCGGCGCAACCAGCCATGGATCGGGTACCAGTGGCTTTTCCACCGCCGGGGCGCCGCAGCCACGAACCACTTTGAGGCCGGCGGGTTTGTGCGCAGCAACGACGAGGTGGCGTATCCTAATTTGATGTTCCACTTTTTGCCGGTTGCGATCCGGTACGACGGCACAACCCCCGCTCAAGGACACGGATATCAACTCCACGTTGGCCCAATGAACTCTGACGCGCGCGGATTCGTGCGGATCGTTTCTCCCGACCCGCGTGAACACCCGCAGCTGCGCTTCAATTACTTATCCACCGCCCGCGACCGGCGGGAATGGATCGAAGCCGTGACCTGCGCGCGGCATATTCTCAACCAGCCGGCTTTCGACGCGTTCAACGCCGGCGAGATCTCGCCGGGCGCGCACGTCGCGACGGAGGCGGAAATCCTGACCTGGGTCGCGTCCGACGCGGAGACGGCCCTGCATCCCTCATGTACCTGCAAAATGGGCACAGACTCGCTGGCCGTTGTCGATCCACACTCCCTGCGCGTCCACGGCGTCGAGAACTTGCGTGTCATCGATGCGTCCGTCATGCCCGCTATCACGAATGGGAATATCTATGCGCCTGTCATGATGATTGCGGAGCGCGCGGCAGACATGATCCTCGGAAACACGCCGCTGCCGCCGGAACCTGTAGCGTTTTACCGGCACGCGCCGACTCGGTGATTTTGCCTATGCTGCTATAATTTTGACAGACCTATCGATACCCCCTACCCATTCACATTTGGAGAGGCCACAATGAACAATAATCGTTTCACTCGCTGGCTGCTGCTGACCATGCTGCTGAGCCTCGTGGTCGCGGCCTGCGCTCCGGCCGCAGCCGAGAAGCCCACAATTGTCCTGGCCGAGAACCCCTGGGACGGCTCCAGCCTGAATACGGCGGTCGCGAAACTTCTTCTCGAAAACGAGATGGGCTACCCGGTGGAGGTGACCTTGCTCGACGAGGGCGCCACCTGGCCGGCCATCGCCGCGGGCGACGTACACGCGAACCTTGAGCAGTGGCCGTCCGGCCATGGCGCTGACATCGAGACCTACATTGACACAGGTCAAATCGTCGATGCCGGTGAACTGGGCGTGGTGGGGAAGATCGGCTGGTGGATCCCCACCTACATGCTGGATGAGTATCCCCAGCTCGCCACGTGGGAGGGATTCCGCGACCCGGAGATCGCCGCGCTCTTTGCCACAGCCGAGTCTGGCGATAAGGGACAACTGCTCATCGGCGACCCCAGCTACGTTTCGTTCGAGGAACACATCATCAACAATCTGGGGCTGGATTTCCAGGTCGTGACCGGCGGCGGCGAGGCGGCATTGATTTCCGCAGTCGAGTCGGCCTTTAGCCGTCAGGAACCGCTGCTGTTCTACTGGTGGACGCCGCATGTCATCCAGGCCAAGTTTGACCTGACAAGAATCGAGCTGCCGCCCGTCACGGACGAGTGCCTCGACGCGCAGGCCAACAACCCCGAAGCAGTGGACTGCGACTATCCGGCCGACGTGCTGTTGAAGATCGCCTGGCCCGGATTGAAGGACCTGGCCCCGGACGCCTACCAGTTCATTCTGAATTTCAATTACACCAACGATGACCAGGTACAGATGCTGGGCCTTGTGGACGAGGGGAATAGCATCGACGAAGCGGCGCAAACCTGGATCGACGAGCACGAGAGTGTCTGGCGGGCTTGGATACCGTAAGCGCTTGAACGAATAGAAACAGCCCTACGAACAGACCGGCCCTCGCACGTGCGAGGGCCTTTTCTTTTCTCTAGCCATGACCGAACGAGGCTTACTGGTTTCGACGGCCCGGCTCGTTTTTCCGGGCCCAGGCCTGCGTGATGCGGTCCATAATGATCGCCAGGATGCCAATTGCCAGCCCAGCCTGCAGCCCCTCGCCCAGGTCGCCTTTCTGCCCGGAGCGCGCCAGGCCCTCCACCGCTTCCAACCCCAGCGCCCCGCCCCCGACAAGACCGGCGATGATCACCATGGCAAGCACCATCATGATCGTCTGGTTGATTCCCGTCAATATGGAGGGCATCGCCAGTGGAATTTGCACTTTTAGCAGAATCTGGCGCGAGGTCGAACCAAACGCGCGCGCCGCTTCAAGCGATTCCTGCCGCACCTGCCGGATGCCCAGGTTCGTGAGGCGGATTCCGGGCGGCAGCGCATAGAGCACAGAGGCCATAATCCCCGGCACGCGCCCGACATTAAACAGCATGATCACGGGCACCAGATACACAAACGGCGGAATCGTCTGCAGGAAGTCCAGCACCGGGCGTAACAACGCTTCAAAGGCGTCGCTGCGCGCAGCCAAAACGCCGGCCGGAATGGCGATGACAATGGTGAGGATAACCGCCACGATCACCTGGCTCAGGGTATCCATACTTTTATCCCACATGCCCACGAGGCCGATGAGCACCAGACCGGCCGCGGAGACAAGCGCCAGGCGCCGGCCGGCCGAAACCAGCGCCAGCGCGGAGACGGTCAAAATAAACGCCGGCCATACGAGCCAGTGGGTGAGCAACTCGCGCAGCGGATTCAGGATACTGATGACGAGGAAATCGCTGAATGGCCCGGTGCCGATGGGCTGCCCGCCAACGACGGCGAATTCGAACAGGTTGTCTCGCATCCAGCGCACCGCATCGTCCACCGGCGCGTCCATGTGCAACCGCCAGGAAGCTGGAAAGTCGCTCAGGCCGGACGCAACGCCGTTGGCGGCGAACAATGCAGTAATGACCGCCAGGCTGACGAGCAGGAAGGCATGCTGGCGCGCCAGCGTGGCGAGCCGCGCGCCTCTAGCCGGGCTGCCATCCAGTGATGCTTGCCACGCGCTGCGCCTGTCGGCCAGACGCATTCCCGTCGCGCGGACGGATGGAAGACCATCCATCACCCGCAGCCACCAGCGCGCAACCTTGCTGCGCTGCGGCCTACGTCCCCCATCGCGCTGGGCGAGCGCGTAACTGATGCGGTCGAGGATGACCGCCATGAAAACAATCGCGAGGCCCGCCTCCAACGATTTGCCCACCTGGATGCGTTGCAAGGTCTTGATCACCGCATCCCCCAGTCCGCCGGCGCCGACCAGCGACGCAATAACCACGATACCCAGCGCCATCATAATGGTCTGGTTCACGCCGAGCATAATGGAGGGCAGAGCCAGCGGAAGCTGCACCTTGTAGAGCGTTTGCCGGGAGGTGGAGCCAAACGCGCGCGCCGCCTCGATCGGCTCTACGGCGACCTGCCGAA
>JBHHUI010000430.1:0-3526 GCA_046753805.1 Anaerolineales bacterium | reverse complement strand
TGTAGAACTGCGGCAAATCCGGCAGGAAATCCACGGCGATGGCCTTCACCTGTTTCTCGTCCAACCACTCGCCGGCATCCTCGGCCAGATAGATCATTTCGCGCCACAGACGTTCGGTACCCCACGGCCCGCGCTCCGTCCAACCCGTGCGGATAATGGCGATATCCCCCGGTTGCACATGACCACCGACAGCCTCGAGATCAGCCCGCGTGACCTGCTCATTCGGCTGTTTATAGGCCACATCAACGACGGCGGCTTCGCCGACTAGTCGTTCGAGATCGACCTGATCGTTCGTCGTGCCGTCTTCAAACACATGTCGCGGCGCGTCCATGTGGGTAAACGATTGAGTCGTGCTGCTGAACTTGTGCATGCATACAGTCGTCTCCGCGATCGAGGAAAATCGCTCGATCACAGTCGGCGGCTCTTCATGCCCATACACAACACCGGCCGGATACTTGGTCCAATACTCCCCCGACACAACTGGCAGGGTAAGATCGATGATACGAGAGGCCATTAGATTCCTCGTTCAAACATTACGTTTGCAGACGTGTTGTTTCTCAGTCAACGACACGCTTTCCATGGAGGCGCAGCTACTACGCCTCAACAGATGCAGCGTTATGCGAATAGGGCGCGGATCCGCGCCTGCTAGCGCGGCCGTGCCATTTCAGCAACCGGAATGCCAAGAGCACCGATTGCTTCGGACCGATCGAACACTTCACTGCCCACGGGTCCCCGAGGCCAACCCAGTTCGTTGTTTTCAAGCTGTCCAAGCGCTAGCTTCATCATCTTGGCCGTCTCGGCGACGCGCTTGCCAACGCTGAAACACGCGTTCAATCCAACCTCATCTTGAAGTACCGCGCGGTCGTCGCCCGGCTCGTCCGAGTGGGTTGGGAACGGGAAGCCCTGCACGCCCATGGCGCCGATGTGACCGCCGATACTTGTCTTGGGTCGTTCCGGTCCGGTGCCTACGACGATCATGTCGTGAATAAACATCCAGCGGTGAATCTCGTCGATCGTGCCTTCGTGACCACCATGGCGTTCTGCCGCAATAGTGATGCCCGCTCCCACCTTGTTGCGCAAGTGGAATCCCATTTCAATCGCCATCGAACGATCGAATAGATTCTTGACCTGGGCTGGCACACCGCCCCAATACGAAGGGGCGCCGATGAGGATTCCATCCGCCATCATCATGGCTTCCAGCACCATGTCGCAGTCGTCGCCCTTGTTTGAATAGCAGCGACAGGGCGCGATGATGCGTGGCTTGTACCAGCAGGCGTAGCTTGCATTACAACCCCAGTTCAACTCAAGATCGGCCAGGGACAGATACATGGTGTCGACGCCGGCCAACGACGCAGCCCCTTCCAGCGCGCGCTTTGTCATGATTTCGGTATTCCCGTGCCGAACGCTGCCGGCAAAGCCCAGAATTGTTACATTAGTGGTCATGTCGACCCTCCCTATTTCATAGTTACACGTTCTACGGTAAATAGCCTCTTGCTACGCAGTCCGCCGCGTGGCTTGCTGCCGGGTACATCAAACCGACTATAAGCTTCCCAGGCCGGTTTGGAGGCGGTTTGCCAACGTAGACCGTGCGGGCTTCCTTAAGACCGAAGAAGTTCGAAATGCTGCGTTTCATTACAGTTGCCGGTCGGAATCTCCGGCGTCCATTCTTGCCAATAGTTCCTGTTCCAATTTGATGAGGGCATCGTCTTTACCAATAGCCAGTCGCAGCCCGCGAGTTGTGAGCACGAGCGGATGGGTATCAAAATACGGATAAAGGTCTGCATGAACGTATACAGGAACCCCGTCGATTTCAACGAGTTGTCGCAAATCTGTTCCGCTTTCCGCTTCGCGAACAGTCATCCGGTAGAAGGACACGCCTCCCGTACGCTCCGCAGGTCACCCTCAACCATCCCGATTCACGTAATCCAACACGAACGCCAAGAACGGCCGGCGCTCGCGTTCCAGCGCCTGCCGTGCTTCGTTTCGCCACATTACTTCCATCCGGCAATTCTCACGTTGCGACCGCCTCCAGCCGGGGCATAACATTCTCCGAAAACTGCCGCACGATGCGCGCCTTGTTCGTCATGCTGCCGCGCACCAGCAGCGTCATGGAATTGACCCCAGCGTCGATCATTTGGCGCACCTTATTTGCGCAGTGGTCCGCGTCGCCCACGATGGCGACTGCGTCCACCTCACAATCGGTTACAAACTGCGCGGCCTGCTTCTGGCCACCCTCCCGATACGCTGCGTGAATCGCGGCGCCGACTTCCGTGTCGATCCCCAGCCGCTGTACGATGTCGTCGCTACTCGCGCCGATGATATGCGCAGCCCATTCACGGAGTGCTTCCACGCCGCCGGCGCGGTCGTCGGTAACATCCACCACCTGCCAGCACACCGTATCGACAGCGCTGGGGTTTCGGCCCGCAGTCCGCGCGCCCCGTTCGACCCGTTCAAAAAAGTACTGAATCCCGCCGGTGGTGAATAGCGCCTCTGCGATAACCCCATCGGCCACCTCGCCGCCCACGGCAAGCATGAGCGGCGCACGCGAAGCCACGTAGATGGGAACTGCGCCCCGGGCGGGGAATTCCAACTGCACGTCACGTACGACCAGATCAGGTTGCTCCCAATGTACCGTCTCTCCCATGAGCAGGCGGCGAATGACCTGCGCCGCATCCCGTACCCGGGCCGCCGCCCGTCGTTGCGAAAGGCCCAATTTATCCAGAAACATCTTCTTGTTTCCAGCGCCCAATCCCAATAAAGCACGGCCGCCGGACAACTCATCCAGGCTGGCGATGGCGCGAGCGATCTGGACCGGGTGTCGCGCAAGCGGCGTGGTCACGCCCAGCCCAAGCTGGATTCGGTCAGTTGCATGCGCCGCAGCTGCCAGCGCGAGGTAGGGGTCGCGGTGAAACGACTGATCGGGCAACCAAATAGCATCGAAACCCAGCTCCTCGCACAATCGCGCCAGTTCAGCTGTTTCGGACATTTGGCCCGGCAAGAAACACACGTGAAACTTCATGCCATGCGATCCAGGTCTACAGCTCCGTCGACGAACTCTGGCGACACGGCTTGTGAAAATGCCGCAGCAAGCGCAATCACCTGTTCAACATCGTCCCATTTGACGCATTCATGCTGTGAATGGATATACCGAGCCGGGACTAAAATGTACCCAGAAAGCACACCTTCACGCGATGTGTGAATCGCCACCTGGTCGCCGATGACGCCGGGCTTAATTTGCAATTGATACGGTAGTTCGAGGCGCTCAGCGCATTCAACAAGCAAATCCGAGACATGTGGGTGGACCAGCACGCCCTTTTGGGCGCCAAACCCAATACGGGTTCCGTAATCCTCCATGAGACGGATGATCGGACCGCCACCCATCAGCGCGCCAGCCGGCGGGTCATCAAGAAAATGACCGGTTACATCAATGTGAATGGACACATCTGGATCAATCGAATAGGCGGCCGGAACTGCGCCGCGCAGACCAATTTCATGTTGGGCTAGAAAAGCGCCCACGACTTTTGCT
>JBHHUI010000429.1:0-3535 GCA_046753805.1 Anaerolineales bacterium | reverse complement strand
ACGGTTCGGGCAACCGGATTATGCTGGGCCTCGGGGAACGCCGCCACGAGCGCGACGGTGTTCTCGCCGGCGCGCGCGGGCGCGGCGCGATGCACGCCTCGAGATCGAAATCCATGTCCAGATCGGTGACGATTGCGGCTAACCTTTGCGAGAGGTAGGCGGCCTCTTTGCCGGCCGCCAGTTTGTTGCGGAACCGCGTCGCGACTTCGTCGAGATGCTCGTAGATGCCGTCGAGCGTGCCGTACTGTTGCAGCAGGCTTGCAGCCGTCTTCTCGCCCACACCGGCGACGCCGGGAATGTTGTCCGATTTGTCGCCTACGAGCGCTTTGTAGTCCACAAATTGGTCCGGGCGCACGCCGTAGCGTTTTTCGACCTCAGCCGGGCCGTATGGAATGGCCTCGGAAAGTTTGTGTCCCGACAGACTGATGGTCACCTGCTCGGTGGCGAGTTGCAGCAGGTCGCGGTCGCCGGTCACGACGACCACATCGACGCCCTGCTCCGGCGCAAGCCGCGTGATCGTGCCGATCACATCGTCGGCCTCATAGTTCTCCATTTCGTAGATGGGGATGCCCATGGCTTGCACGATTTCACGGATGCGTTCGATCTGCACGCGCAGGTCATCCGGCATCTTCTCGCGCGTGCCTTTGTAATCTGGGAAGAAGTCGTCGCGGAACGTTTTGCCAACGTCGAAACTGACGGCGAGGTAGTCGGGCTGCTCCTGTTCGAGCAACCGAAAGAGGACGGCGGTGAACCCGTATGTGCCAGCCGTCGGCTCGCCCGCTTGGGTGACCCATTGCGATACGTTGGTGCTGGCCCTGGTCACGGACTGGCGTCCGCGCCAGGACGTGGCGCCGGTCAGGGCGAAATACGTCCGGTAGGCGAGCGCATGGCCGTCAATAATGAATAGACGCTTCCTAGACATGGAGAGTCATCTTACGCGAAATATACAATTGTTGGAAGGGGAGCTGGAGATCGGAAATTAAAGATTGGAGATTGAGCGTCGGTCGAATGACCAATTTCCGATCTCTAATCTCTTTAGCGGATACCTTGTTCGCGGCGTTGATACTCGATGTAGCGCGCGATTTCGTCGGCGTCGAGGAGCCGTCCGGGTGCAATCACGTAGTATCCGGGCGCCCAGAAGCTGCCGGCCGGGTGTTCCTCGGCCAGGCGCGGGAAGTCGTTCATGATATTGTGGGAGGTCGTCCGCATCATCGTCTGGACGACCTTCTCCGGCGGATCCGACGGCGCGCACGCGATGACGAGCTGCACGAATTCCGGCTGGATGTCGAGGTCCTCCACGCGCCAATCGTAGGCAAGCGCCAGATGGCGCATCCAGCGGTCGAGGCTCTCGACAATGTCGCCTCGAAGTTGGACGTGCGGGAACTTGGGCAGCCACACGAACGTGTACGAAAGCAGGTAAAGGCCGTAGTGGGTGCCGTATGCGCCTTGCAGCGCTGGCGCATCCGCAGGAACGGGTTCCGGCTCGGCCGCGGCCGGCTCTTCCGGCGCCGGCTCAACTTCGGCGTCGCGCTCGGCCGCCATGAACGGCTCTACTGCAGGCTCCAGCGCCGGCTCGCCTTCGGCCACATCCACCTCGATGAATGCCGGCGGCGCGGCGTCGGCCGACTGCCTGTCCGGCGCCGGAACTGGCGCTGGTCCAGTGTCAATCCGTTCGCCGCCCACCAACTTGGATTCAGCTTGGGCTTCTTCGGCGAGCGTTACAGTTTTAGCGGGGCCGGCGTCGCCGAGCTCGGGCTTGGTGAGGAGCGCCTCGGCCACGCGCCGGGCCTGTTTGCGGATCATGCCCAGCGGCGTCTCGGCCTGGAAGATCATCGAGAGCACCAGGTCTGCCGCCGCCTGTGTGGAATATAGAAGGTGGTCCTGGCCGTTGGGCATCTGGACAAACCGCACGAGCGCGCCCTGTGCGTTTGGCTCGCGCGTCCAGTTGTCCGCAACGATCCGCGCCAGTTCTTCGACTTCTTCGCGCGGGAAATGTCCCGCGTAAGCGTACAGTTGCTGCCCGCGTGTGAGCAACGAGGCTTCGGCGGCCGATTCAAGCGAAAGGGTCGTCAGGTAGCGTGCGGCTTTGTTCACGTCCTGCAGCCATGGCGGAGTGGGCGGTAGCTCGGATCGGTTGCGTGCGGGCGCGGATTTCGCAATCGTTTGCGGTTCAGCCGCTCGGGCGGGCGGAAGCTTGCGGGGCGCGGGTGTAACGCCGCCTACGGGTCGATTCAGGGCGGCCTCGATGCGCGGCTCCAATTCCGGAACGAAAAAGGGTTTGGGTAGATACCCTTGCACGTCCAGGTGGGCGAACTCGGGTGGGGTTTCTTCCCCCAGCGGGGGGATCAGCATTACGGCGATCATCGCGTTGGTTTCGCGCAGGCTCGCTACCAGCGCGTCCACGGCCATGTCGTCCAGTTCCGTCTCCAGAATCGCCATGTCAAAGGATTGCAAACTGGCTGCGGCCAGCGCCGCCTCGCCCGAGGCCGTGGGAACGACCACAAAGTTGCCGGTCTCTTCGAGCACCTGCTTGATCATGGTAGCGAACGCTTCGTTCGGGTCCGCCACGAGAACATTTATTGCCACGGCGCTCATTATAAAGGGTCTGGCCGGACGGGGCAACGAAGAGAGTAGCTCCCGGGTACCATGCGTCTGCCAAGCGTACGCCATCCGTGGGATACTTGGCGGGGTTGCACAGGGGCGCGTCGATGCCCGCGTCACGCGAAAGCCGCTCCGACCATGCCGGGGCGGCTGCTGATATAGAACGTAACTGGCGGGTCTCAACCACACTGCCAATGATGCTTTGAGACTCCTGTGCCAACGATGTCATGAGACTCGACAGTTTAGGTACAATACGCCCTGTGAAATTGATGGCGGAGCGTGTGGCGCAGGAATTCGAACGAGCGCAGGAGGCGCGGGCAACCGGCAATGAAGGCCGGGCGCGGGTGTGTGCGCGGCGCGCGGCCGCTTTCGCAATCGGGGCGTGGGTGGATTTGCCTGCTTCCGGGTGGAGCGTACCGAAACGGTTGCAGGCAGTTGCACGCGACGCGCGCTTTTCGGCGGACGTGCGCGCCGCCGCGCACCATCTTACGCTGCGCGTCACTTCGGATCATCAGTTGCCCGTTGACGCCGACCCGCTGGCAGACGCGCAGCTGCTGGTGCGACATTTTCTTCGCAACGCCGAGTCGCCGGAGTAACCTATGAATCTGCTGGTACTCGGCGGTACAGTCTTCTTGGGCCGGCACATTGTCGCCGCTGCGCTCGCGCGCGGGCATGCGGTGACGCTGTTCAACCGTGGTCGGAGCAATCCAGACCTGTACCCGGATGTGGAGAAACTGGTCGGCGACCGCGACGGCGACCTGACGGCGTTGGAAGGTCGCCGCTGGGACGCGGTGATCGACCCCAGCGGCTACGTGCCGCGCCTCGTGCGCGCCTCGGCCGAGTTGCTCGCGGGCGCTGTGGAGCATTACACGTTCATTTCGAGCATCTCCGTGTATGCGCACCCGGTGGAGGCCGGCAGCGACGAATCCGCGCC
>JBHHUI010000428.1:0-3540 GCA_046753805.1 Anaerolineales bacterium | reverse complement strand
ACGCCCACACTGGCGCAGCCGCCTGTGCCGATCGGTGCGCTGCAGCTGGCTGGCGCAGAACTGGCCCTGAGCAAGATCATCGGTCGCCTGAACGCCGGCTGGCTACTCAAGGCGATGGGCATCGTCGAGCAACTGGCGGCCGAAACGTTTGATTTCATCCCGTACACGCCGGTGTTCAACGTGACGGGCCAGCCGGCCATGTCCGTGCCGCTGCACTGGAACGACGATGGGCTGCCCATCGGGATGCACTTCGTCGGGCGCATGGGGGACGAGGCCACGCTCTTCCGGCTGGCGGGCCAACTCGAGCGCGCCCGTCCATGGGCCGACCGCAAGCCGCCAATTGCGAATCTCTAAGACCCGGTTTCCCTCACGACCACGGCGACTGCGGCCGCGCTTGCATCTCCCCGTCCACATACAGGTCCACCTTCTCGTTGTAGAAGCACAGTAGTCCTTTGATCTTCGGGCACTCGGGGATGGGATCGGGATAGCCCCACACGAGGTTGCGATATTCTTCGTCACCGACCCGCACCGACCAGTACGAAGCCAGTCCCTTATAGGGGCAGCGCGTATACGCGCTGGTCGGCTCGAGGTGTTTCATCCTGACATCTTCCGGCGGCAGATAATAACGCACCGGCAGACCGGTCTCGAACAGCAGCGTGGGGCGATTGGTTTCGGCCACCGTAACGCCGTCCACCACAACGCGCACATGCCGTGAACTGGGCATGGTATCCACCCGCTTGTACGGATCGCGCGGGTGGACGAATACTTCCTCCTCTTCCTCGTACCAGTGGTCCATCTTGTTCCACTTGAAGCCCACATGGCCCTTGAGGACAGCCCGCTCCGGCGGTGGGTCGTCGAACGTCCACGCGGCATGCTCGGCCACCGCGCCGTTGACCTTCACGTTGTAATAGGTTGTCGGCCCGTTTCGCGGATCGTCGGTTGGCTCACCGGCAGGGCCGAGTAGTTCCAATCGCACATCGTCCGGGTGGAAGGCATACTCGGGCAGCTTGCTGGCGGAGCGGATGAGAAGCACGCGCTTGCTGTCGGCGACGTATTGGCCGCCGAACTGCACGCGCACCCAGCGCGGCGACGGCTCGACTTCGACAGAGTGATCGAGTTTGTACACAAGGTCGACGGATGAGGGCTGTGTCATAGTTGTTTCTCCATTGGATCAGTCTGGTTCAGGAGCATAGCATAGCAAGCTTGCGTTCCCCAAACCGCAGCACGGGTTACGGTTCGCCAGTCGCAGAGGCCAAATATCGAGAGTAAAATGCGTATCACGACGACAAACTGTTATTCCCCAACGGGAGACAATGCATATATGGACACCCTGACTGACTCCATCGCCGCGTTACAGGAGCAAACGTCTCTCGCCCTCGTTCAAGAGCAATTGGAGGCGGGGCACAACGGACTGGAAATCCTGGATGACTGTCGTGCAGGCATGACAATCGTCGGAGAGCGTTTCCAGGCCGGCGAGTACTTTATTTCCGAACTGATCTACGCCGGTGCAATATTCAAACAGATCGCGCAGCGCGTCGAACCCCACCTCCCCGCCGCCGACGGACCGCACCGCGGCGCGGTCGTCATCGGCACCGTAAAAGGCGACATCCACGACATCGGCAAAGACCTGGTCGTGCTGCTGCTGAAAGCGACCGGCTACAAAATCCACGACCTGGGCGTGGACGTGCCCGCACAGCGCTTTGTGGAAACCCTGCGGGAAACGGGTGCGACGGTGTTGGGGCTGTCGGCCCTGCTCACGACCTCGTTCCCGTCCATCAAGGCCACGGTGGAAACGGTGGATGCCGCCGGACTGCGCCCGGCCGCCCGCATTATGATCGGAGGCGGACCGGTGACAGAAGGGGTGCGGGAGTACTGCGGCGCAGACGCCTGGGCGGCGGATGCGCAGGACGCGGTCTTATTCTGCAAACGCTGGCTCGGCGCGGACGATGAGTGATAAACAGACGCTACACGCCGAACGGCTGGCGCGCATCGAACGGGCGATTCGGCTTGAGCCGGTGGATCGCATCCCGTTCGTCTTCATGGGCATCGCCTTCGCGCCGCGCTACATGGGCATGTCCATCGCGGATTTCTGTGCGGATGCGGACGCGCGGGTGGATGTCACGCTGGCGGCCATGGAGGAGCTGGGCGGAGAATTCGACGGCATCAACGCACTCCCGGGCGGGCGCATCACCGCCTCGCTCAGCGCGCTGTGGCTATCGCGCATCGCCGTACCGGGCCGCGATCTGCCCGCGGACAGCCTCTGGCAAGTGGACGAAGCCGAACTCATGACCGTCGCGGAATACGACGACATCGTCGAAAAAGGCTGGTCGACATTTGTAAGGGAATACATGCCGCGCGTCATCGACGTGGCGGAGCTTGAAGCCAATCGGGCCTGGGCGCGCGCCAACCTGAAACCGGTAGCGGAGCGTTTTCGCGCCCACGGCTACGTGCCGGTCTCGAGCGGCGCAACGACAATCCCTTTCGAATTGTTGTGCGGCGCGCGTTCGATGCAGCAGTTCTTCCTCGACCTGTATCGCACCCCGGACAAAGTAAAGGCCGCCATGGACGCCATGCAGCCGTCGCTGATCCGGGCGGGGATCAACGCGGCGCAACGCTCCGGCGTTCCCGGCGTGTGGGTCGGCGGCTGGCGCGCGGCGAGCGCGCTGCTCAGCCCCAAACTGTGGGAGACGTTCGTCTTCCCGTACTACGTCGAAATGGTGTCGGCGCTGGCGGAGGCGGGCGTCGTGTCTGTGCTGCACTTCGATCAGGACTGGACGCGCGACCTGGCCCGCTTGCGGGAGTTCCCGGCCCGGTCGTGTATCCTGAATCTGGACGGCATGACGGACATCCGCAAGGCCAAGGAAATCCTGGGCGACCACATGGCGATCATGGGCGACGTGCCGCCCTCGTTGTTCTCCATTGGGACGCCGGAGGACGTGTATAACTACGTGCGTGACCTGGCGCGCGACGTGGGGCCGACGGGCCTGATCCTCGGCCCCGGCTGCGACGCCCCGTTGGACACCAAACCGGAGAACATGCAGGCCTTCATTGCGGCGAGCAAGGACGCTTCGCGTGGGGCCGGCGGGATGTAGTGCAAACCCACGGCCCGCCTCGGTTATTGGGATGTACTGAACGACTCTCTGCCGTCTTGCGCGTAGATGCAGATGCCGCCACGGTGCTACAATCCTTTAACGAACGGGAGGATACCCATGGAGCTTGTCCTGGATCGTCACATCGAGATCACACCGGAAGTGCGTGGCGGTAGGCCGCGTATAGCGGGCACGCGCATCACAGTGGCAGACATCGTCATCATGCACTTGCGCCTCGGCCAATCGCTCGAGGAAATCGCCGGCAGGTATGCCCTGGAACTTGCAGCCTTGTATGCTGCCATGGCGTATTATCACGACCACCGCCCGGGAATTGAAGAGAGCATCGCGGCTGACGAGGCATACGCCGAGGCTTTTCAGCGCAGTAATGCATCACCGTTGCAGGCAAAGCTAGATGTACTTCGCTGAAGTCAGTCTTGTATGCCTCACGCCC
>JBHHUI010000427.1:0-3552 GCA_046753805.1 Anaerolineales bacterium | reverse complement strand
CTTCGAGGCGGAACGCGACCGCGCGACGGGGCGCCTGCAAGCGGCCGCCAAGTTGATCCCGGATCGGGGCGCGTGGATGGAGTTTGAAACGCGCAAGAGCGATTACCTCACAATCAAATTCAACCGCAAGCGCACCGTGCCGGTTACGATTCTGTTGCGCGCGTTGGCCGCCGTGGACGACGGCCTGGAAGACGCCCCCTTTGTGGACGGGACGGATGAGGAACTGGTCGCGCTGTTTGCGGATGTGGATGTCGATCCGGACCGACAATTCATCGCCGCCACGCTGCGCCAGGAGCCCGACTGGGAAGTGTCAAAGCGACGTACGTTGGCGCAAGAAGCCTTGATCGAGTTCTACAAGCGCATGCGACCCGGCGACCCGGCCACGCTGGACAACGCGCGGGAATATCTGCAGCAGCAGCTCTTCGACCGGCGCCGGTATGACCTTGAGCGCGTCGGTCGTTACAAGCTCAACCAGAAGCTGGACCTGATGGACAAGGTGCCGCTGACCCATCGCGCGGTCACCAAATGGGACCTCGTCCGTTTGGTCGAACGGATGATCAAGATCAACAACGGCGTCATTAGCCCTGATGACATCGACCACCTGGGAAATCGGCGCGTAAAGACTGTCGGCGAATTGATTCAGAACAAGCTGCGCGTGGGGCTGCGCCGCACCGAGCGCGTAATCCGCGAGCGCATGTCAATCCGCGATCAGGACGTCGTCTCGCCTGTCACGTTGATCAACATCCGGCCGATTGTGGCGTCGGTGCGTGAATTTTTTGGCTCAAGCCAGCTCTCGCAGTTCATGGACCAGACGAACCCGCTGGCGGAATTGCGGCACAAGCGGACCTTGTCGGCGCTTGGCCCGGGCGGTTTGCGCCGCGAACGTGCCGGCTTCGACGTGCGCGATGTGCACCACTCACACTATGGCCGCATCTGTCCGATTGAGACGCCGGAAGGCCCGAATATCGGTCTCATCGGTCGCCTGGCCTCCTACGCCAAGGTTAACCCGTTTGGCTTCATCGAGGCGCCGTACCGCAAGTTGGTCCGGGAGCTGCCGGCCGACGACGAACGCCTGATCGGACGCACACTACGTGAGGATATCGCCAAGGCGGGTAATGGCGACATCATTGCAGAAGCCGACACAGTGGTTGACAAAGATGTCGCCAAGAAACTCGCCAAACTGGGCAAGGACACGCTCGTGCCCATCGTCCCCTATGTTTCAGACGAAGTGCATTATCTCTCGGCCGACGAAGAAGACAAGTACGTCATCGCGCAGGCCAATGCCCCGCTCACGGCCAACATGCAATTTGTGCGCCCGCGCGCTTCTTCGCGACACCACTCAAAGTTTCTCTTCGCGCCGCCGGTCAATATTGACTACATGGATGTCGCACCACGCCAGATCGTCGGCATTTCGGCGGCATTGATCCCGTTCCTGGAGCACGATGACGCGAACCGCGCCCTCATGGGCTCCAACATGCAGGCGCAAGCCGTACCGCTGCTGCGGCCGCAAGTGCCGATTGTATCGACCGGCATGGAACAGAAGGCCGCGCTCGATTCCGGGCAGGTCGTCCTCGCAGAAGCGGACGGAGAGGTGAGCAGCGTTACCGGCAAACAGATCGTCGTGCAGCAGGGTTCGAAGAAGCGCACTTACAATTTGCGCAAGTTCCAGCGTTCCAACCAGAGCACATGCATCGATCAGCGCCCCGTTGTCGTAAAAGGCCAGCGCATTCGGAAGGGTGAGATCATTGCCGATTCGTCGTCAACTGACGGCGGCGAGCTGGCGCTCGGTCAGAACGTGCTCGTGGCGTTTGTCTCGTGGGAGGGCGGTAATTTCGAGGACGCAATTCTCGTCTCAAGACGGCTGGTGCAAGAGGACCAGTTTACGTCGATCCACATCGAGAAACACGAAGTGGAGGCGCGCGACACCAAATTGGGGCCGGAAGAGATTACATACGACATTCCCAATGTCGGTGAAGATGCGCTGAAAGACCTTGACGAATACGGCATTGTGCGGATCGGGGCGGATGTGGGCCCGAACGACATTCTCGTCGGAAAGATCACGCCCAAAGGCGAAAAGGAACTTTCTCCTGAAGAGAAGCTCCTGCGAGCGATCTTTGGCGAGAAAGCCCGTGAAGTCAAAGACACATCGCTGCGCTTGCCGCACGGCGAAAAAGGCAAGGTGGTCGACGTCCGCGTTTTCACGCGTGACGAGCATCGCGATTTGTCGGCCGGCGTGGACAAGATGGTGCGCGTGTCGGTGGCCCAGCGTCGCAAACTGACCGAAGGCGACAAGATGGCCGGACGGCATGGCAATAAGGGGGTCGTTTCCAAGGTCGTGCCTATTGAAGACATGCCCTTTTTGGAAGACGGCACACCGATCGATCTCATCTTGAACCCGCTCGGCGTTCCGGGGCGTATGAACATCGGCCAGATTCTGGAGACGCATCTCGGGTGGGCTGCCGATCGACTCGGCTTCCGCGCGGTGACGCCCGTGTTCGACGGCGCGTCTGAGGCCGAGATTGAGGCCGAACTTGCGCGGTCGTGGCTCATCGATCGTGCATGGAAGGTCGCGCACGACCGTGCTTGGACCTGGCTCAACGAACAGGGCGTTGATTCGGAAGCTCTGCAGGATGATGTTGAAGTAACGCTGCTCTACTGCGAACAATGGCTGGGTAATTCGGTGGACATGGACCTTTTGTTTACGGACATGGTCTACGCGCGACGCGCCATTGTGAGTAAATGGCTGGCGGAGCATGGTTATAAGCCCGAACAGCTTCTCGTGTACAGCAATGATGGGCTGTCGGTCGACGCGCGTCGCGAGGCGGACGAAAATACGCTGCATGCCTGTCTCCGCCTCTGGCTGGCCGAATTCGGCGTCGAGCTCGGAATGGGCGCATCCCTGGACGAGATTCGCGCTGCGGCAAACAAAGTGACTGCGGACACGGGCGTCCCGAATCCCACGCTGGGTAAGATGCTTCTGCGTGATGGCAAGACTGGTGTGCCATTTGATCAGCCCGTGACGGTTGGTATGATCCACATGCTTAAGCTCCACCATCTCGTCGAAGACAAAGTGCACGCGCGCTCCACCGGCCCATACTCGCTGGTGACGCAGCAGCCGCTGGGCGGCAAGGCGCAATTCGGCGGACAGCGTTTTGGCGAGATGGAGGTGTGGGCGCTTGAGGCCTATGGCGCCGCCCATACCTTGCAGGAGATGCTCACAGTCAAGTCTGACGACGTGCAGGGGCGCGTAAAGACGTACGAATCGATCGTCAAAGGTGAGGCCATCGAGGAGCCGGGTATCCCGGCGTCCTTCCGTGTGCTTGTGAAGGAACTGCAGAGTCTCGGGCTGGCGGTAGAAGCTCTCACAGATGGCGGCGACACCATCCGCTTCGGCAAGGAAGACGAAAAGCATCGCTCGCTGCGCCTGGGCGGTTCCGGGTTGCTGGATATTGGTCGGCGGCGTTAGTCACGCTGCCATTGTTATTTTCGTCACGAAACCTGTCAACGTTCAGGGATTCTGTCAGGGTAAGTAGTCAGCGAAAATGTCATGGT
>JBHHUI010000426.1:0-3554 GCA_046753805.1 Anaerolineales bacterium | reverse complement strand
TTTGGCTTTTGAAGAACTCTATCGGGACGATCCGGCGCCGCCGGCGGATGTGGCCGGCACAGCTCCCTTTGTGGTGATCTCGACGGCGGCGACGGAAGGCGTGCCGCGCGGTGCGGTGTTGACGCACCAAAACCTGATCACCGCCGGTTACGAGCTGCTGACCACGCTTGGATTGTCGTCACAGGACCGCTACCTGGCCGTGTTACCGCTGTTCCACATTACAGGGCTGGGTTTTGCACTGGGGGCGCTGCAGGCGGGCGGCGCGAGCGTCGTCATGGGCAAGTACGACCCGGCGGCCGCGGCCGCGCTCATCGACGAGCATGCTGTCACGTACTTCGGGGATTTCCCCCCGATCCTACAAACCATGCTCGACGCGCGGGCAGCCTCCGGAGCGACCTGGAGCAGCCTGCGCCATGTGTTCGGACTGGATGCGCCCGATGTAATCCAGCGCCTGCAGGCCGAGACGGAAGCCGTTTTCTGGACCGGATTCGGCCAGTCGGAGACGAGCGGTGGGATCACGCTCATGCCCGCCATGGAGCGCCCCGGATCGGCCGGCCGGCCGTTCCCCTCTGTGCGCTTGCGCTGCGTGGATGCTGCCGGGAACGACGCGCCCACCGGCGAGCCGGGCGAGATCGTCGTGCAGGGACCGGTGGTATTTGCCGGATACTGGCGCGATCCGGACGCGACCGCTTTTGCCTTCCGGCGCGGTTGGCATCATACGGGCGATGTGGGCAAGCTGGATGAAGACGGCTATCTGTATTACGTCGGACGCAAGCCGGAAAAGGAACTCATCAAGTCCGGCGGCGAGAACGTGTACCCGGCCGAAGTGGAGCATGCCCTGGAGGCCCTGCCGCAGGTCGCCGCCGCCTGCGTGATCGGCGTACCGGACGAAAAATACGGCGAGGCCGTAAAAGCGGTGGTCGCGCTAACGCCCGGCGCCTCCATGACCGCTGCGGAAGTCGGCGCTGCGGTCTCGGAAAGAATCGCTTCGTACAAGAAGCCCCGCTACGTGGACTTTGTCGAGCAGCTCCCCCGGCGGGACAATGGCGAAATCGACCGCGCTGCGGTAAAAGACGCGCACGGTTAGCGGCCGGAACCGTCGGCGCTGATCGGGCTGCATTCCCGCGCGCTCGAAACTACCCGTGCCTTCTCCCGAAACCTATTTCGAAGCGCACACCCACCTGCTGCCGCCCCGCCGGCTGCGCGGGCTCATCCGCTGGATCAAACGCGCGTTCCCCGACCATCCCGTCGCGGATAACGCCTCGGTGGACGAGATCGTGGCAGAACTGCGCGCCTCCGGCGCAGACTACATCGTAAACCTGATGTTTCCATTGGGACCCGGCGAGGTCGCAGATTTGCACGCGTTCGGTGCAGGGCTGGCGGCGCGCGTGCCCCGCCTCTTGCCATTCGCGGGCGTCCACCCGCAGGACGCCGACCGGGTCGAGCAGGTCGTCCATGCGCTCGATGTCCTTCAATTCGTCGGCGTGAAAATCCACACCATGGTACAGCGCGTCGATCCGTGGGACGCACGTCTGCATCCGGTCTACGCTGAACTTGAACGTCGCGGCCGGCCGCTGTGGCTGCATACAGGTTTCGAGTACATCTATGACTACGAGTTCCCGGATGCGCATCTGCGCTTGCTCGCCGATGAGTTTCCCCAAATGCCGATTGTGCTCGCGCACACGATGTTCCCGCGTCTGGAGCAAGCGTTTCAACTCGCAGCGCAATGTCCCAACATCTTGCTGGACACGACCAATGTATTCAGCGTGCTCGCACACCCGGAACAGTATGCTCCGCTCCAAATCCGCGCGCGCGTGCCCGACCTGATCGAGGTGTTGTTGTGGGGACTACAGGAATTCGTGGGCCGCGTTGTGTTCGGCACCGATCATCCGGCCGGGCTTGGAAGCGCCGCCCAAATCCGCGCCGACGTGGACATATTCGACATCTCCCCGCCAGCCCGCCGCGCCCTGCTCTGCGATGCTCCTCGGGCGCTATTCGAAAGCTGGGCGCCCGACCGTATGCCGGGATAACGGAGCGGGGGCTGTTGGCCCGAGAATTGCATCTTAGAAAGTGAATAGGACTTTGATTCATCCGGGCGTACTTGCTGGCGGCGCTACGCTTAACTCGAATGTTGATTTATGCCTCGACGACGTATAATTCGTACGGTCAGACCTGAGTTATCAGGAGCCAGACCCATGCGCGTCTCACAGCATATCTTTCGATCTACGTTGGCTGTGCTGATCGCAGCCGGTCTCCTCTATCAATCTGCTCCCCCGCCAGTTCGCGCGGCTACCAACCTCCTGACGAATCCGGGATTTGAAAACGGCTGGTACCATTGGAATTCCGTCCCCGAACTGGCTATTCCAAACGGCTGGAACTTCTGGTACGCCGACGCCGGGGTGCCGTTGCTGGTCCCGCAGGATCACGTCTGGGGACGGCCGGAGACGGTGACATGGCTCTATCCGCCCGGCTACGCCGAAACGTGGTTCTGGCGCGGCGGGTTCTACACGCTCAAAGTGTTCGGCGCATGGCGCCCGATCTGGTTCCGGCTCAATCAGACCGTGACGGGCCTGACGCCCGGGGCGAGCTACCGTTTTACAGTACCGATCTATCCGGAGACGGTCGCCTCGTGGGACCCCAAGGTATATGCCGGCGAGACCAATGCCGGCGAATATCAACTCATCACGCGGTCGGGTGGGCAGACGGTTTCCACCGGGTGGTTGGATGCGGCCAGCGTGCCGCCGGGTCAGTGGACCGCGCTGCAGATCACATTTCAGGCCCAGAGCACGAGCGCCACGGTCGAGGCTGAAATTCGCGGGCGCTGGGGGCTGATAAACAATGCGTTCTTCTTAGACGAGCTTTCGCTGGTGCAGGTGAATGCGCCGGCCGCGGCCACCCCGACGAGCGCGCCGCCGACGGCGACCCCTCCTCCGCCGACTTCAACTCCTGTTCAGCCGACGTCAACCCAGCAAACCAGTGCGGCGACAGGCGCTTCGACCAACTCTCCGACGTCCACCAGCAACGCTCAGAGTCAGGCTGCTGCGCCAGCGCCCACCAGTACATCAGCGCCCGCCAACACGCAAGCGCCGGCCGTCGCGCAGGCGCCGGCAGCCTCGAACGGCGGGACGGCGAACAGCGCCGTGTCGTATACCGTGCAGCGCGGCGACACACTGTGGCGCATCGCGCGTGATTACGGCGTCACCATGGATGCGATTGCGGCGCTCAATGGGATCACCAATTACGCGCTGTTGTTTTCGGGAACGGTGTTGCAAATCCCCACGGCGGGCGGTGCCGCTGCGCCGGGCACGACGAGTCAGGCCACAACGTCGTCCACCACGACGACTTCTTCTACTGCGCCGGCGGCTTCCACCGCGACCACGAGCGCCGCCGCTGCTTCGACTTATACCGTCCAACCGGGCGACACGCTGGCGATCATCGGGCGCAAGTTCGGTCTAAGCGCCACGGTACTCGCAACCGCCAATGGCCTGAATAACATCAATCTAATCTATGCCGGTCAGACGCTGAGCATCCCCCAGCAGAGTCGATACTACACC
>JBHHUI010000425.1:0-3557 GCA_046753805.1 Anaerolineales bacterium | reverse complement strand
CGAAAGGGTTTCGACAACATCCGTATGCACACCTTCACTAAAGACCTTCGAGGTTTGGAAAACCTGGCGGTCTCGCCAGCACGCCTACACACGCGAATACGGTAGAATGGTGGCCGATCGACACAGCGGTAACGACGAGGCTTCGATGAGACGTTTTTTTATTCCGGCTGTACTCCTGATCGGGCTAATCCTGTTCGCGGGCGCATGCACGCGCAGTAACCAGGCCGCAACGGCAATCCCCGCGTCCGAGGCGGCCGCGGTTGAAGAGCTCCCGACGGACACAGGGCCGGTTGAGGCGGCAAGCAGCGCTGCGCCGACCACCGCAGTTGCGGCGGAGGCAACGCCCGCAGAGGGGATCGGCGGGGGCGGGGACAGCCTGGTCATCACCCAGCAGTCCATGTTTGTCGATCAATTCAATCGCTGGCAGATCGTGGGCGAGGTGCGCAACGACACCCCCACGCCGTTGACAAGCGTGGAACTGCTGGTAGAAATTCAGGGCCCCGCAAATACCACGCTCTTCACAGACGTAACCAGTTTACTTGTGCCGAACATCGCGCCGGGCGGTGTCGCGCCGTTCATCTATACGATCAACGACCCCACCATCACGCCTGAGAGCGCCATTGTCACCGTCACCAGCACAGCCGCAGCCGACATCACGCCGGTCACGCTCGATATTGCAAACGCGCATTTTTCGCAGAACGAATTTAACGAGTTCCACTGCACCGGCGAAATCGTCAATAACAGCGGCGTGCCCGTCGACGTGGACGGTCTGGCGGCGGCTGTGCTGGACAGCAGCGGTGCGCTCGTCAGCGCTGATTGGTTCTGGGCCGTGGCGCAACATCTGGAGCCGGGCGAATCCAGCCCGTTCCGCGCCTCACCCATCGGACCGGCCGGGGAAGCGGCCCAATGCCGGGTGTATGTCGACGCTCGCCAGGCCGACAGCGTGCCGGGTTACGCAGTGCAGGTGTTGGGGTCCAGTTACTATCGCGACATCTTCGACACCGGGCATCTGGTGGGCGAAGTGCGCAATGACAGCGCCGAGACACTGGTCATCCAACTGGTAGCCGGGATGTACGATGCCGAGGGTCGCGTCATCGACGCGGACACCACGAGCATTCCCATTTCGGTTGCCCCGGGAGAAACGGCAGCATACGATTTCAGCACCCTTTCAGCCACCAATTATTCACAGGAGACCGCTACGGCCTTCGTCTCGGCCACTGTGATTGTCGATTCGTTCTGGACGTATCCAGCGTTCACGGAGCAGACTGTGCTCGTGGTGGACAATTTTGCGGCCAGCCTGGACGAAGGCTCGATCCTGGTCACCGGCGATGTCGTCAATAATCAAACCTTCATGGCCGACTTCATCGTCGTCGCGCTACGGTTCCGGGACCCAGCCGGCGCAATCGTCGCGCAGGGCAATGCCAGCGTCTTCGAGCCTATCCCACCCGGCGCCAGCGCTCCGTTCGACATTCGCGTGTACCTGCCGCCGGACGTCGATCCGACCACGCTCAGCCCCGAGATTGTCGCCAAGACCGACTTGCCGGAGTGAAACGCCCAGCTCAGGCTGGACTGGATGAGGCGCTTGGCGTGAAGCGCGACGCACACGTGAATCACATTTCGCCTGTCACGCGTCGCGTCACACGTTTCGTGACCCCATGAGACCGAACCTGCGCCGCACACTCGCTCCGATCTCCGTCGTCCTCTACAGCCTGATCCCGCTGTCCCCGCTGTTCGAGCGTCGCATGACCTGCTCGGACGACGGGATTTTTCATATCTACAAGGCGGTCGGGCTGGAAGCCGTCGTGCAGCTCGGGCACTGGCTGCCGCGCTGGTCGCCGCACATGGCGCACGGCTACGGCTATCCGCTCTACAATTTCTACGCGCCGCTCGCTTCGTACCTTATGATCGGCTGGCACGCCCTCGGCCTGATCTACCCCGTGGCGCTGCACCTCACGCTCGGCCTGTCGATCGTGCTGGCGGGGCTGGCCATGTTTGCGCTCGTGCGCGACTGGTGGGGGGAGGCCGCCGGTCTCGGGGCTGCGGTAGTCTATCTGACGGCGCCTTATCTGGGATTCGACGTGCTGTACCGGGGCGCGCTGGCCGAGACCGTCGCCTGGGTCTTCCCGCCGCTGCTGCTGTGGACGCTCGACCGGGCGCTGCAGCGTGGCTGCTGGCGCTGGGGTGCGGCAGCCGCTCTTGCATTCGCAGCCCTCATCTATACACACAACACCACGGCGCTGGTCGTCGCGCCGCTGGCCGGTGGCTATGTGTTGCTGCTGGCGTGGCAGCGCCGCGAATGGCCGGACACGCTCCGGGGTGGCGCGATCCTGGCCGCCGGGCTGGCGCTGGCCGCCCAGTTCTGGCTGCCGGCGCTGGCCGAACACGACTTGGTGCAGACCGAACGGCTGCTCGCGCCGCCGATTTTCACCTACAACACAAACTTCATCACCGGCTCCGATCTACTGGCGCTGCCGGCTGCGACCAACACAGCACTGATCAACCCTTCGCCCCCGAAAGCGCTCGGACTCGTGACGGCGCTGCTCGCCCTGATTGGCCTGGCAGCAGCCGTTACCGACAGCGCCGGCCGCTCCCGGAAGGTATTCTTCGGCGGCGCCCTCCTCTTTTACGGGTTCATGACCCTCGCACCGTCGCAGCCGCTGTGGGACGCGCTGCCGCTGATACAGTTCGTCCAGTTTCCATGGCGGCTGCTGATGCCCGCGGCGCTCTGCGCAGCCATCCTTGCCGGAGCCGCAATCGAATTCGGATTTCGGTTTCTTGAGCAATTGCTAGTTACCAATTCCCAATTGCCCATCACCGGTAGCCCGAAACTTGCAATTGGTAATTGGCACCTGGTAACCGCCGTCGCCATCGTCATCATCGCCGCCAACCTCTCCTGGTGGTACCCACGTTACTGTTCCGATTTCATGGAACAGAACGTCGCCTCCATGCTCGACTATGAGTACGCCACGTTCACGGTGGGCACGTCGGCCAAGGCTGAGTTCCTGCCGGATACGGCCGCCATCATCCCGGCAGACGACACGCTGGCCGACGCCTTGCGCGCGGGCGCGGAACCAGTGCGGCTGGCAGGCCTGCCCGAGGGAGCGACGCTGGAAACGCTTCAGGACGATCCATTGGATTTCCGCGCGCGCATTGACGCGCCGCTGGATTTCACGGCGGAGTATCGCCAGTTCTACTATCCCGGCTGGTCAGTCACCATCGACGGCGAAACCGCGCCGGTGCGCGTGGCGGCTGAGACCGGCCTGATCCGGTTCGACATTCCCGCCGGCGGGCACGAGATGCGCGTGCGGTTTGGGAGTACACCGGTGCGGGCGGCGGCGGCGGCGCTGTCGGTGCTCGGGTTGGTCGCAGTCGGCTTTGCAGTTGTGACCGCCGACCGCCGACGGCCGACCACCGGGATCAGTGAACAGTCAACAATGGGTAGTAAGCCATCAGCGGTCAGCGATCGGTGGTCGGTGGTCGTGCTCGCTCCACTGGCTCTGCTCATCCTGAAGACGACGCTCATCGACACGACGAACAATCCCCTCCACCGCACGGAG
>JBHHUI010000424.1:0-3558 GCA_046753805.1 Anaerolineales bacterium | reverse complement strand
GCATAACCGTGATCGCCACCGGCTTTGAACGTCACGGTCCAACGCGACGGTCAATCCGGCGCATGGGACGAGCGGCGCAACAGCCGCAGCAGATCGGCGCTGCCGACCGGCCCGAGCACGTGCCGGCGCACGTGGAGGCCGGCCCCGCGCAGGACAAGAGTGGTTTTACCGCGCGTGTATTCAACACGGACGATCTCGACATTCCCGCCTTCTTACGGAGGGATAAACGCTAGCGATCCCGGATTGACGAACGCGGATTACGGGTTGGGCCGTTGTGCCGGTGAAGAATTCTTTTCGTATTCGCCGTTCCGCATTCCGAATTCAAACATCTCTCCTCACCTCGACCGGCCGCTGCGACGCGTTATGGGCCTTCTGCGCAGCGGCCCGGTCTGTTTCTGTCAGGGTCGTTAGGTCAAGATGCCTGGCAATCGTCAGCTGAAGTTATGCGGACCCGATGACGAGTGTAAGAGCCGACCGAAGCACGCAATTTTTAAGATTACCAGCTGGATTATTTAAGGTAGAAACGGCCAAATTCGTTGCCTGCGTAGTTCGTCTATGCTATACTCCGCGCTCTTCGCGACCTAAATGTTGGGGTTCGGTTAGAGTGCAACCCCACATGTGCCGAAAACATTCGTTCCAAAGCTGGCTGACGCCGTTTGCTTAGGGGGGTCAAAGTGCGTTGCCCATATTGCCAGGCTGAGTCCTCGCGCGTAGTAGATACGGACCATGATGCGCGCGGGGGGGTCCGCCGGCGGCGAGAATGCCAGAATTGCAAGGAACGCTTCTCCACGTACGAGCGCGCCGTCCTCGCAACGCCCATGCTCATCAAAGGTGACGGCAAACGCGAAGAGTTCGACCGAGAAAAACTTGAGCGCGGCATCCGGATCGCCTGTGCAAAGCGGCCGGTATCTGCTAGCGATATCCAGCGTCTTGCCGGCGAGGTCGAAGTTGCACTGCAGCAAATGGGCAAATCAGAAGTGCCCGCGCGGGTAGTGGGCGACCATGTCATCGTGGGATTGAAGAAGCTCGATCAAGTGGCGTACATTCGCTACGCTATTGTCTATTTGGGTTTGGACGATCTGCAGGCGGTACGGGACGAAATCGACAGGCTGTTGGAAGCGTAACGGTGATGGGTGATGGTCAAAGCGATTTATTGGCATAGTTCTCTTTGAGGAAGGAGCAGCTGACATGTTAGAAATGCAGCCCGAGACGGTCAGGAAGAATGGAGTGGGGTTGGGTCCTGAGTTGCCCGAGCTGCCGCCTGTCACCAAACTTTCCGACAATGCGCGCACGGTGCTGGAGAAGCGCTACCTGCGCCGGGGGGACGATGGGAAGCCGGTTGAAACCATCGAGGAGATGTTTTGGAGAGTGGCGTATAACGTCGCACTTCCAGAGGCCGAGCACGGCGGCGATCCGGAGGTTGTGGCTCGCGACTTCTATTACCTTTTAACCAACTTTGAATTCCTGCCGAACTCGCCCACGTTTACGGGCGCTGGAACGCCGCTGGGCCAACTCGCCGCCTGCTTTGTGCTGCCGATCTCCGACGACATGGGCCGCGAAGAATCCGGCATTTTCCAGACTCTCCGCGACGCTGCGCTGATCCAGCAGACCGGCGGCGGCAACGGGTTCTCGTTTTCGCGGCTGCGCCCGAAGACGACGCTGGTGAAATCGTCGGCTGGACGCGCCACTGGCCCCGTCGGCTTTCTACGTGTTTACGACAAGGCTTTTGGAGAGATTGCTCAGGGGGGGAGTCGTCGGGGCGCAAACATGGCTGTGCTGCGCGTCGATCATCCCGATATTGAAGACTTCATTACCTGCAAGACTGACGAGAACGCCATAACCAATTTCAACATTTCGGTCGGCGTTACGGACGCCTTCATGCGCGCAGTCCGCGACGACGCCATGTGGGAGCTGCGCTTCCCCGACGTGGCCGCGCCCGGCTATTCCGACTTTGACGGCACGCTCGAGCAAGCGGAAGCGGCCGGCGTCCCGATTAAAGTACACAAACGCCTACGGGCGCGCGATCTGTTCGAGAAGATGGTGCGGCAAGCGCACTACAATGGCGAGCCGGGTGTTTTGTTCCTTGACTCCGCCAATCGCCAGAATCCCGTCCCGCACTTGTATCAACTGGAGGCGACAAACCCGTGTGGTGAGCAATGGCTTGGCCCGTACGAGAACTGCTGCCTCGGCTCGATTAACCTGGCGCAACATGCCACACCCGCTGGGGCGGTAGATTGGGAGAAGCTACGGCGCTCGGTCGTCTTGTCGACGCGGTTCCTGGACAACGTGGTTTCGGCGAACGCCTATGTGCCAGCCGTGCCGCAGCTTGTAGAGGCCGCCCACCGCGCCCGGCGCATCGGACTTGGCATCATGGGGCTTGGAGACCTGATGTATCGAACCGGGATCCGTTACGGGTCGGTGAAAGCGCAGGAATTCGCCGGCCAGGTGATGGAGTTCGTACGTTACCATGGCATGTTGACAAGCGTCGAATTGGCGCGCGAGCGCGGCCCGTTTCTGGCCATCGAAGGCAGTATTTACGATCCACAAGACGTAAAATGGACGCCGCCGCAGCCGCTGCAATCCTATCAACACGATTTTGGCCGTCCGTTTGTCGATTGGAGCCGCGTCGAAACAGGCATCCGGCTACATGGCATCCGCAATGCCTGCCAGACGACAGTTGCGCCCACCGGCACCATCGCAACCGTGGCGGGCTGCGAGGCTTATGGCTGCGAACCGACCTTTGCATTGGCGTACATCCGCCATGTGAACGATCACGGGCAGGACCTCAAGCTCACCTACACCAGCCCGCTGTTCGAAGACGCGCTCATTGCGGCCGGGCTCAACGAACAAACGCGCGCCCGGATTATTGAAGATGTGATGCTCAAAGGATCGTGCCGGGATATCGCCGAGATCCCGGAGCGTATTCGAAACACATTTGTCGTTTCGCAAGACATTACCGCTAAAGAACATGTCCGCATGCAGGCGGCATTGCAGGCATTTGTGGATAACAGCTTATCGAAGACGTGTAATTTCCCGGCGGATGCGACTGAAGAGCAGGTAGCCGAAGCGTACCAACTCGCCTGGGGACTCGGATGTAAAGGTCTCACGGTCTATGTAACCGGGTCGCGGCAGAGAGTTGTACTGGAGACGCACGAAACGGTGAAGAACAAGGCGGCTGCCGCCGGCGCTGCGCTGCCGCTTTTCCACACGAGCAAGAAGCCGCGCCCGACCCGGCTGTCCGGCACAACGGTCGTCACCGATACCCCAGCCGGAAAGTCATACGTCACGATCAACGAAAATGGCGGCAACGAACCCTTCGAGGTCTTCATTAGCACGGCTAAGGCGGGCAGCGAGACGTTCGCCGTGGGTGAGGCCATAGGCCGCCTGATCTCATACGTATTGCGGTTGGCCTCGCCAGTAGCGCCGCGCGACCGGTTGCGCGAGATCATCCGGCAATTGCAGGGCATCGGGGGCGGCCGCTCGCTCGGCTTCGGCCCCAATCGGGTGCGCTCGCTGCCCGATGGCGTTGCGCAAGCATTGGAAGACTATCTGGGTGAG
>JBHHUI010000423.1:0-3564 GCA_046753805.1 Anaerolineales bacterium | reverse complement strand
CCAAATCCCCGCTGTGGCATCCCCAGGCTGAGAAATTACAATTGGAGAAGCACGTGAGCAAATATCGAGAGGCAGCGGGCGAGATCGCGCGCGAGGCCGGTGCGCTACTGCGGACCGGGTTTGGCAACGTCGGGCAGATCGAGCACAAGGGCGCCATCGATCTGGTTACGCAATTCGATCGCGATTCTGAGGCGCTGATATTGCGACGGCTCGGCGAATACTTTCCCTCGCACGCCGTCCGTGGCGAAGAAGGCGGCGCGCACCCAGCGGCGGATGACAATGGCTTCGAGTGGCTCGTAGACCCAATCGACGGCACGACCAACTTCGCCCACGGGTTGCCGATCTTCGCAGTCTCGATCGCCCTGCTCCGGCGCGGCCGCGTCATCGCCGGCGCCGTGTATGACCCGCTGCGCGATGAACTGTTTACCGCCGCCGAGGACGAAGGCTCCACGCTCAACGACGCACCGATCCGCGTTTCCGAGAATGCGCCGCTGGCCAGCAGCCTGCTGGCAACGGGCTTCCCCTACGACGTGCGCACCAACCCGGACAACAATCTGGATCATTACGCAGACTTCGCGCTGCGCACGCGTGGCGTGCGGCGACCGGGCGCGGCCGCCATTGATCTTGCCTGGGTGGGGTGCGGCCGGCTGGACGGTTTCTGGGAGTTGCGCCTCAACCCATGGGATGTAGCCGCCGGCGCGTTGATCGTAAAGGAAGCGGGCGGCAGCGTGACGGACCTGCGCGGCGACGACGACTGGCTCGACCCGGCTAACATCGTGGCCAGCAATGGCCGGATCCACGCCGAGATGTTGAGGGTGCTGCGGGAGAAGGGCGAGGCTCCGCGCCCAGCGTGCTGACCAGAAAACCAATCTCCAAATCCCCCCGAAGGCCCCGCTATAGGGTGTTCGGGCTGAGGAGTTACGGGAAAATAAAGCAACCCGAAGTAGGTTTATCCCAGAACAACCCCAGTCTGCGCTACAATACTGACAAGTTTATGAGCGCCACCCGCGACCACGTCGTCAACCGCCTGCGCGTAACCGGAAAGTCCAGCGCCCCTTTTTCCGCGCCATGTCGGCCAACGTCTTCGCAACGCCGATCTACCGCCACAACATGCTGCCCGAACGCGATATTCGTCGCATACTCAATTCAGGCACGCCCACCGACACAACCTGAATCAGAAACCAAACGGGGAATACCATGACTTCTGAACGTAAAGAGACGATCCGCGCCGACATTCAGGCGAAGCACGCTTCCGTCGCAGCCGTACTCGCACGCGTAACCGAGTCGGACTGGGGCACGCCGGTGTACAGCCCGGACCATGCCGCAACCTGGACAGTGCACGACGTCATCGCCCACCTGCTCGACAGCACGGAAGGGCAGTTACGCACAGCGCGCATGATTGCGAATGGCGAGGACCCCCTCCCGCCGGACTTTGACCTGCAACGCTGGAACAAACGCACCATTGAAAAAGCAGCGAACAAAGACACAGCGGAGATGATCGCCACAGTGCGTGACAACTTCGAGGCATGGCTGCAGTTTCTGGACGAAGTCCCGGAAGAAGCCCTGGACAAGAAAGGCCGTTATCCCAGCGGCGATATCGAAACAGTGGCCAATTTCATCGTGCGCTTTGCGCGCCACGAAGCAGCGCATGCCGCTGATCTGGACGCCGCCTTGCGCGGATAATCTCCAGTCGCCAATCTCCGCAGAAGCACGCGGGAGACCCGGGCGTAGAGATTGGAGATTTCCAACGTAAGTGGCAACGCTGCTCGACTTTGTCCGTTTGTCCCGCCCGGTATTCTTGCTGGGCGGTTTCCTTTTGTTCGCGCTCGGCGTCGGCGTGGCGCGCGCTGGGGGCTACGCGGTCCGCATGCCGACCTACCTGTTAGGCCAGATCGCCGTCACTTTTACCCAGCTACTGACGCACTATCTGAACGAGATTCACGATCTTGAACCCGACCGGCTCAATAACGCCCGCACGTTTTGGACCGGCGGCAGCGGCATCCTTCCATCGGGCCGTATCCCCGTGAGCATCGCAACTCGGGCGGCGCAGCTCTGCCTTGCCATAAGCACAGCCGCCGTCGTGATCCTGGTCGTAACAGCGCAGATGAACGTGACCGCCGGGATTGTTTATGGAGTGATTTTGCTGGGGGTATGGGCCTACAGCAACCCGCCGCTGCGGTTGCTATCGACCGGCTGGGGCGAGATCGAAGCGGCCATTGTGGTTGCCGGTCTCACGCCGGCTTTTGCGTACGCACTGGCGGCGGGCGCGCTGTCGGGAACGCTTTTCGCAGTCGTCACACCGCTGGTTGTTATACAATTCGCCGTACTGATCATGTACGACATTCCGGATTTCGAAGCTGACGCTGCCGGGGGAAAGCACACCCTTGTCGTGCGCTTGGGCGTTCGCAAATCGGGATTGATCGGCGCAGCCGCGCTGAGTCTGGCCGGCCTGTTGCTGGCAGGATTGGGCTGGGTGCTCGGCTTAGCGCCCGCCAATGCCGCAACCGTGCTGGCTCCGATCCCACTGGCGGTGCTGGCCGGGTGGTTCTTGTTACACGCCGCTGCGCTCCGCACCGAACAATACGGCTGGTTCGTGTTCGCGGGCGTCGCACTCAGCGCCGCCACGATGGTTGCGCTGACAGCTGCCTTCTGGTTGGCCGGATAATAATGCGATGACCGAATTCTTCAACGTGCTCCCCCCCGGCGCAGCGCTAGCGAAACTTAATGCGCACCTCCCCAGCGCGCTGCCAGCCGAAACCGTGGCAACTGCAGACGCGCTCGACCGTGCAACCTCCAGTCCCATCGATGCGCCGCTCGACCTCCCGGCGTTCCCACGCTCCACCATGGATGGGTATGCCGTCCGGGCCAAGGATACGTTCGGAGCATCTCCGACGCTCCCGGCGTATCTGCGGCTGGTGGGTGAAGTGCCGATGGGACGCGCGCCGGACCTACATCTTGATACCGCTACAGCCGCGCTCGTACACACGGGCGGCATGCTGCCCCCCAACGCAGACGCCGTCGTCATGGTGGAAAACACGCAGCCCAGCCGCGCGAGCGAGATAGAAGTACTGAAAGCCGTGGCCGTGGGCGAGAACGTCCTCAAGGTAGGCGAAGACGTGCAAACGGGCGCCGAGATATTGCCGCGCGGCCACCGCCTGCGCCCGCAGGATATCGGCGGCTTGCTCGCGCTCGGGATCACCACAATCGAAGTGGCCCCCCGCCCGGTTGTCGGCATCATCGCCACCGGCGACGAAATCGTGGACCCGGGGCAGCCTGTCAGTCCCGGGCAGGTGCGTGATATCAATTCCTACACTGTGAGCGGGCTTGTCGCCCACGGCGGCGGCGTGCCGCGTCGCTACGGGATCATCCCGGACGATCGCAGCGCGCTCGAGTCGGCTGCGCAGACAGCGCTGGCCGAATGTGACGTGGTCGTGCTATCGGCCGGCAGTTCCGTGAGCGTGCGCGACATGACAGCCGAAGTCATCGCCGGACTCGGACAGCCCGGCGTGCTGGTACACGGCGTCGCCGTCAGGCCGGGCAAGCCGACTATCCTGGCTGTGGCAG
>JBHHUI010000422.1:0-3564 GCA_046753805.1 Anaerolineales bacterium | reverse complement strand
TACGAGTTCATGCATTTCCGCACGCATGAGTCCCTGGGCTATTAGCACCGAACCGCCCGGGCGCTGAACGGTCTGAACTTCGGCAATCACGCCGACCGGATAGAATCGCTCATGCGCCTCTTCGTCTTTGCTGTCAGGGCGGGCGAAGAGTAACAGGATCCGTCCGTCGGTCGCTGCGGCGGCGCGCGCCGCCTGCGCTTGTCCTTCGTCAAGTTCTAGCGGGACGGCCATGTGCGGGAGGATGACGACCTCTTTCAAAAGGATTGCGGGTATGTCTATGGAAGTTTCACTCATCTGGGTTTACCTCGGGCCTACAACGAGATCGTCTCGTTTTGAATTCCCCGGCCTCTGCTGCAACGCGGGCCGCGCCTGGATGAAATGCGCGCGCCATCATCCGCCCTGGCCGCCTCCGGCGCTTGTAACAACGGGATGACGCCGTCGAACTGCGCGCGGTGGCCGGGCACCTCCCACAGGGTTTGGAGCGTTGGCTGCGCGCCCCCACGCCGAAAGCTTCGTCGATGGGGTGCGCAATTACGGCTAATAAGCTAAACTTCATCTGTTGCAGATTGCGCGGTCCAGCGCTGCGTCCACGCCACGAGCGCGTCGAGCGCCGGCCCAAGCGCGCGACCTTTCTCGGTGAGCGTATATTCGATCTCCACCGGGGTGGTGGAAACCAGCGTGCGGCTCACCAGTCCCTCACGCTCAAGTTCGCGCAAACGTCGTGTGAGGGTGGATGGGCTGAGATTGCCGGCCGCTTCCTGCAAAGTGCAGAAATGCCTATGCTGGCGCAAATAGAAAAGCAGCTCCAGCGTCCATTTGCGCCCGAGGATGCGGGCAATGGCGGAGATGGGACAGTTGTGGGAATTGGCCATCATACGGTCTCGGTAGTTGCTACACAAGTCGAAGTATGCCGCCTGAGAAAAACCGTTGCACGAGGCACCGGTTTCACGATATACTCAAACTTAAAGTGAAGTTGAGTTTACCGATCTGCAGGGGATTTGTCAAGTAAGGAGTGCACCCAGATGGCGGAGATAAGCTATTCCATTGGCGAGGTGGTGGCGCAGCTGCAGGCACGGCAGCCGGAGGTTACTCCCAGCATGGTGCGCTTCTGGGAACGGGAAGGGCTGCTGACGCCAACCCGAACGACGGGCGGCCACCGCGTATTTTGCCAGGCCGATCTGGATCGACTGCATCTGATCGCCGATCTGCGCCAGCGCCGCTACCTGCCGCTGGGTGCGGTCAAGCGCATCTTGCAAGAATTGGAGGCCGACCCGACTGCAGATCTAAGCCTGTATGATGAATTGTTCCGTCCCGACGCCTATGATCCGGAATTCGTGCCGCTCTCCCGCGCGCAGGCAATGAAGCAGACCGGGCTTTCAAGGCGCCAGTTCGAGCACATTGAACGGGCTGGGTTCTTGCCTGCGTCGTGTGAATCGGACCATCCTCGGAGTTACGACGAGGATGATTTGCGCATCTTGGCCATAGTCAGTGAACTATTACAGGCCGGGCTTGTGCTTGAGGAGCTAACCTTCTACGCGCAGGATGTGCGCGAGCATGTGCGCAATGAAACGCACCTGCTCAGCCGGGCACTGGGAAGTTGCGACGGAGAGCCGGAGCGGCATGCCACCTACCGCGAGGTGCAGCGCGCAGCCGGGCAGCTGCGGGCATGTCTGTACCGGAAGTTCGGGCGCCAGGCGATGCGGGAGTTGCTGGAGGAGGAGTGAGTCTCAGAGTGAGACTGTTACAGCAGCGTTGCCCCGGCGACGCGCCTCCGCTTCCGACCCAGACAGGATCGATTCCGCCTGCCCGGACAACAACCACAGGGCGATTAATCCCAGGAACGCGTGCGTGCTGAGTTGCGGCGCATAGCCGCCGGCCGCCAGGAGCAAGATCGCCCAGCCTGCCGGATGATCCCGGCGTAGCGCGGAGATTGCAGCTACCCCGGCGAGCCATAGGCCAACGGCGTACAGCGGCCACGGCAGGAACAGCGTCAATCCGATCGACCAGATCGATAGGATGCCGGTCATGGCCGGGTTGGTCACGCGAAGCACGACGAACCCCGCCGCTGGGAGCGCGGCCAGCAGCCATTGGCCGCGTGAAGCTGCGCGCCCGTAGGCGCACCATAGCGCAATCGCCCCGGCCACAACGAAGAGTTCACCCATGGCGAAGATCACGTCGCTAATGGACGACGGGCCGGGCCACTGCATGGCCATGTAGAGCGCCGGCGCAAATCGATGCAACCTCCCGGCGAGAAGCGCCAGCGCCGCGACCAGCCCGGCAGCACGCACGCCGATTGACACCTGCGACTGCCACAAACGGATTGCCAATGACAGGAGCAGGGCGATCCCGAGCAGCTGGCTGGCCAGCGCCCACCATCCGACGGGCGCCGCTACGAGGAAAGCCAGACTGAACACGATCTGACCCACAATCAAAACCGGCAGGACCGGCGAGGCGTGTGTCCGCCACTCGCGCCAGGCGATCCAGCCGAGCGCGCTCAAGGCCAGCAGGCTTGCGAGCGACAGGGCGAACTGCCCAACCAGGCTTAAACTCTGATAGACGGCAATGACCACCGGCGTCTTCGGCATGTAAATCGCGGAGCGCGTGAACGTGCGCGCAATCAGCCACTCCGCCAGAGCGGCCCCGGCCAGCCAGCGAAACAGGGGCGGGAGGCGTTGCATTGTGTTACGTCCGGCGCCGGCCGCGCGGGATCAGCCAGGTAGCGGCGATCAAGCTGACGATGACGATGCCGCCCAGTATCCAGAGTACGGTGGTCAGCGTATCAGTCACCTCGGCGCGCGAGACGCTCTCCAACTGCAGTGACACCCACTGCGAAGTGGACTTGCGTCCATTACGTTCCCCGTTCGCGCCATCCCAGACTGCAAACGCCGTGAAGTACACCTGGCCGGTTTCAAAACGGACGTCGTCCGCTTCACTTGAAACCAGGTCGCGGCTGAAGATCACGCGCCACGTCCCATCCTGCCACAGGCCGTAGCCCTGCACGTTCTGGTCTGCTTTGGGCTGTGAGGTCAGCGTGCCGAAGCCGCCGGCGATCAGATCTTCGACGGGCGAGAGGTGAGCTGCGCTCGCGAACAGGTTGCCCGAGGCCAGCGCCGGGAGGTAGTTCGAGTCGTCGTAGTCGCCCGGGCCGACAGACACGCCAAGCGCCGGATCAGTGAACTGATAGTAATTTACGGACATGTCGGGGTAAACCGTTTCCACATCCTGCCGGGCGACCATGTCGGCTTGCCAATCGGCCTTCCAGTGCCAGATGTTCACATTGCTCCCGGTTTGACCCATGCAGAAAAAGGGCTGGCCCTCGACGAGCGGAAATTGCACTGCGACGGAGTCGCGGAAGTCTTCGGTGCGCACCGTCGAATCGTCTTGCGTCGCGTCGTCCCAAACGACCAGCAGCGCAAGCTGTTCGTCGTTGTGCAGCGCGCGCACCGTAACAGACCGCACGCTGGCTTCGAGCAGCTTGGGCGCTGTCACAGTCTGCGCGCTCAGCGGCACTTCTACGGCGGTGGCCTCGCCCCACATTGCGGCGTCGGGGTCGCGCGTCGGCAG
>JBHHUI010000421.1:0-3564 GCA_046753805.1 Anaerolineales bacterium | reverse complement strand
AGGCTGGCTGCCCCAACATCCGGAACACAAGTGTGCTGTGGCGGCGGCTATCTCAGAAACGGCTGCATTCACCCGCGTTTATCTGCGCCCCACTCCAGCAATGCAATTAACCGCATAATCGCATAGAATACGGCACCGCGCTGAAACGAGGTAGCCAAGCAGTGACAGAGTCACATCCGGGCGGCGCCATCCACGAACTCCTCAATAGCACTACGCTCGTAGAAACCCCGGCAGGGGGAGTGCTGGTTAACTGTCCACCCGAAACGCTGAAATCCATTCTCGCGTCCGGCCTGCGGCCGCCGCGCTTCATCCTTTTGCCGCCCGACGTCGAACCCGGCAAGCAACTTGGCTCGAGCGGCTTTGTGCATCAGGGCGTGAATTTCGCCAGCGTCGAATTCCTGCTCTACGCAAATTATTTCGCCGGCGGCGGCGAGAAGACCCACATCCTCACGCCAACGCAGCAACAGGCACAGCGCCTGCGCACAATCCTCGTCGAGACGATCGTCGGGCCTGAGCACATCGAAGATTATCTGGAACATCCCTGGCTTAAACAGGAATGCGCCGCCGTGGGCACGTATCCGCCGCTGGGGCGTCTGCCGGGCCCGGACGATATGGCCGTCATCCGCAGCCTCGACGAGACCGGCGGCAGCGCCGAACTGGGCGCCGGCGTAACCGTGCGGCTCGCAGCAGATGCGTACATTATTCTGCAAGATGGCGCGGAACTGGCGCGCGTATCCACAGCCGTGCGGGAAGCACCCCACCCGCTCAGTCTCGCACCCGCCCGGCCGTTGCTGCGCCATGAGCTTACGGTGCAATTCATTGGTGGGAGTCATGGGTTCGATACCGAAGGGATTACGACGTGCTTCCTTGCGTACCTGGGCGGCAGCGTCGAGACGCGCCCGACCCTGTTTGATACGGCCGCATACCTGAACATCCGCCTGGCCAACCTCGGGCTTTCGACACGTCAGATTTCCGAGGTCGTGCTCTCTCACCTGCACGAAGACCATCTGGCCGGCCTGCCCGAATTGCTCCTGATGGGCGACCATCGCGTGCGGTTGCTCACCTCCGATATCGTATGCTCCGGCTTGCTGCGCGTGTTGAGCGCGATGCTCGACCTGCCGGCGTTCCAGGTGTCGTCGCTGTTCGAGTTCGTACCCTTGAATCCGGGCCGGCCGGTTACATTGGACGGGCGCCGGTTCGAATCAATTTACGCCGTTCACAGCATCCCCACCCTGGCGGTCCGCGCCGAAAAGCTGTACTTCTCCGGCGACATGCGTTACGACGAGACATGGTTCGACGAAATGGTGGCTACCGGCGTGCTCACCAAGCAGCGCCGCCAGGACCTGGTGCACTTCGCTGATCAGGCCGAGATACTCGTGCAGGATGCCGGCGGCGGCACGATCCACACAACTATCACGCCGGAAGTATTGGAAGCGCTGGCTGCCAAAGGCCAGCGGGTCATACTGGCGCACACAAGCGATACCAACATGTCGGTGGCCGACACCTTCGCAGGTCAGGTAGAGATTGCCAGCAGCGGGCACATCAGTCGCATGGGGGCGGAAATCCCCGGCAGTGCAAGCGAGCAAGTCACGCGCGTCGAAACATTGTCGGCCTGCCCGATCTTTGCGCGCCTGCCCATCGAGGACCGGATGTGGGTCGCGGAGAAAGCCACCCTGCACATGTGGCGCGACGGCGATGAAATCATGCACGAGGGCGAGGCGTCAGACAAACGTGCTTACGTCGTCCACAACGGCCTGATAGAAATCGTGATCCAGGATCAGCTTGTGCGTGTACTTGGTCGCGGAAGCAGTGTCGGCGAGCGCGGCGCGCTGCTGGGCCGGGTCCGCACGTCTTCAGTGCGCGCGCGCGGCGAAGCGCAAATGCTGGGCATCGACGCGGATGTGTTTGGTCCCATCGCCCGCATGCTGGGCCTTAAGGGAGCGTTTCATCGCGCCGACCAGCTTGGGGAGCTGCCGATGTTCGCAGCCCTGCAATGGGCGACACTGCTCGACCTGGCTTTAGAAGTGCGTCCTCGGCACGTTCGAGCCGGCGAGACCTTGTTCCGCTATGGCGAACCCGGCTACGAATTCTATTTGCTCATGTCGGGCACGATCCGGATCGAAGACCGCGACGGCGCGTTCGTGGATGAGATGTCTAATCCCGGCGAGTTTTTCGGCGGTCGCGCGGCGTTGTTTAATACGCTCCGCAACGCCACCGGCCGAGCTGTCACGGAGCTCGAGGTCTGGTCGCTGCCCGCGCCGGCTTTGCAGCGGCTCCAGATGGTGTATCCGCACCTACTGCTGCACTTGCACGTTACCGAGTCCGGCCGCCACGGTCGGGCGGAGTAGATTTAGTGTGCACGCAAGATGGGTTACCAAAGACCTCGGAGGTCTCAGCCGAACCCGGAGGGGTATTCGACAACATCTGCGTGAACTCTAGATTCACCACGAATTGATCAGAGTCGAAACCACCGCTACTTGAATTCGACCAGATAGACCGGCGCGCCCCCAATGAAGCACGGATCGTTGTTGCACTCCGCTCCGGGCAGCATCAACGTATATCGCCCGTCCTGCGCTGCGAGCCAGCCGGTTTCCCCGTACAACGTCACGCGCTGAGCGTAATCTGTCAACGCCGGAATGTCCACCGGCAGCGACTCGCCGCCCCGCGCCCAGAGCACGTGTGTGACCCGATCGGGGTGGTCCAGCTGCACCCACCAGACCGCGTCGCGCGCGCGGACTTCGGCGCTTGTCGCCCCGGACAGATAGCGCGCCGCAACGGCAAATGCCTGCGCGGCGGGACGGGCCGTGCCGTCCGGGCGAATAAGCCCGAACGGTTCGGGGTCGGCGCCTTCACGCGGATCGAGCAGCGTGTAGATCGCAATGCGGTCCACGCCGGCGGCCAGTCCAAGCGCCATCATTTGCGGGACGTAGGCAGCCTGCTCCGCAAGCGACACCCGAAAAAGCGGGTTTTGAACAGGAACCTCCGGGTCGAGCGAAGGGGCGGCATTGGTTTCAACCAGCCACACAGGTTGCTCCAATCCGTTGTCGCGCAGCCAGGCGATGTACCGGGTCAGGAGTTCGTAGTTGGCCTCCGGATTGAAATACAGATGCAATGTGACTGCGTCGAAGTAATCATTGTTCCGCCCGGCGTCCGAGTCGAGCGCCTCGATCGCCTCCACGAGCCGCAGCAAGTACGGGGTGCGTCCGAAGTTCGTATCCCAGTAATGTGAAAGCCCGGGCAGGTGGATGATGGCCGCGGGGTTTTCTTCCTTGGCGACCAAGTACGCGACTCGCAGCAGCTGCGCGAAGTCGCGCTCATCCCCCGGCCACGTAAAGCCGGGGTGGCCGGCGTCCCATACATCCGGCTCGTTCCAGATGATCCAGTGGTCGATCAGGTGACGGTAGCGCCTCACCGCCCGCCGCACAAAGTTTGCCCATTCGTTATCGGGGTCGTCGGGCGGCCGGTACAGGCCACGCGGCAGGCGTTGATCGTCGGCGGCCCAACCCGGCAGACCAATCAGCATCCCGGCGACCTCGCGTCCAGCGGCCACTTCCGCCTGCACGT
>JBHHUI010000420.1:0-3568 GCA_046753805.1 Anaerolineales bacterium | reverse complement strand
GGTCCAACTCCTTGAAGTGCGTCACGTCGCGCATGACCGCAACGCGCCCGATGTCCGACCCGTCGTCGAGGCGGAGTCGAAAAGCCGTCGCATACAGCGTCCGCCCGTCTGGCAGGCTCAGTTCGTGCGGCTGCGACGACTCTTCGTCGTCACCCAGCAGGGCGATCACATCCCGCCGCCGGAATACTTTATCGATGCGCTTGCCGTATAGCGCAGCGCCGTCGATCTCAAATATGGATTGGGCTGCCGGGTTGATGAGCAACAGCCGGTTACGTTCATCTGTCACAATGACAGCGTCTGGCGTGGACGACAGAATCGCCTGCAGCCGCTGCCGGCCGCCTTCGCTGGCTTCGTACAGATGCGCGTTGGCAATCGCAACGGCGGCCTGGCTGGCAAGCGTCTCGAGAAAGCTCTGCTCGTTGTTGACGAACCGGCGGGGGTATTCGTATCCAAGCCACAGCGTGCCCAGAAAACTCGCTTTGTGTCGGAGCGGCAGCGCGATAAGCGACTGCACCTCCGGCAACACGCGCGACACTTCCAACACTGCCTTGGCGCGCGCCAGATTGTCGATTGCCAGCCGGCCTTCCGTTTCCACGAGACTGAGCAAATCTTCGTCTAAGGCCGCCATCGTGGGAGCGGCGGTTCCGCGCACGAACGTTTTGGGGGGCTCGCCCGGTTCCGAGCCGGCCTTTAGAACGAGGCGCACTCCTGACGCGTCCACCACGTATTGGGCCGCCTCCAATATCGGCGGAATGGAATGTTCAAGGTCCAAGCTACCGGCGACCGCCTGCGAAACCCCCAGCAGCATCCGTAACTCTTCGAGACGCGCCCGAAGGCGCAGACGCATTCGTTCGTACGCCGCGCCGAGCTGGCCGACTTCGTCGTCGCCGCTGACGGCGACCGGCACGTCCATCTCGCCGCGCGCGAACGCGCTCGTGGCGTCCGTCAGTTTCTTGAGCGGGTGCGTTATCCGCGCGCTGGCGAAGAACAGGGCCACCAGGCCCACCACGGCAATCCCCACCAGGATGAGGAACAACGGGACGGTGATCTGCGCTGCTTGCAGGCCGACCGCCTCGTTGGGCACGATGATGACCACTTGCCATGGGTGGCCGGCCGCCGGTAGATAGTACACCAGCTGCGGCGCGCCGGTGGCCGTCCGGTCGCGGTAGGCGCGCCCGTCCTCGACATCCGTATCGAGTACATCGTCCGCCTCGAGCGGCAACCACACGTCGCCGAGGCGGTACGGGTCGGGATGGTAAATGATGCGGTTGTTCTCGTCAGTGATGAAGCCGGCGCCGGAGCCGACCAGCAATCCTTGCAGGTTGTTGATGACCGGTTCCATGAGCGGATTGGCTTCCAGATTGGTGCGTCCGAGCAACGCACCGACGACAGCCCCGGACCCCGCATCCTCGACCGGCGCAATGTAGGCAATCTGGACGACATTTTCGTCGCCTTGCGGATACACAGTGACCGAACGCAGCACGCCTTCCAATGCCAGTTCTACCGCCTCCAATTCCGCGCGAGTCAGCCCGAGTCCGGTAACGTCCAACTGTGGATACGCCGCAGCCGGCGCCGCCAAAACATCGAAATAGACCAGTTGGTCAAAATACGGTACCGTGCGAATGCCCGTCGCCAACTGCCGGTTGCGCGCCTCGACATCCATCGTCTGCAGGCGCTCGTCACGCGCCAGGTCGCGGATCAGACTCTCGCCGGTGCGCACAAAGAATGGAATGCCGCTGGCTGCATTCTGTGCATCCCGTTCCATCTGATCGACGACGATGTTGGTTGCCACCGAGGCGGCAATGTTCTGGCTCGCAATGGTAAGGATCACAATCCCAGCGCCGATGACCGGAACGAGTGTGTACAAGATCCGATTGTTGAGGCTCACCGCGTAGGGCGGCGGGCGTTGGATATCGGGGTGCACCCACCACCGGGCCAGTCCCAACCGCGCGGCCTCGCCCACGACGCCGGCGACCAGCAACTCCACTACGAGCGGCAACCCGTTCCCCTGCCACTGCACCCCGATCGCTTCGAGGCCGGAAAGCCCGGCTCCGCTCCCGTCCACCAAGAAGGTGACGAACGCCGCGATGGAAACAAAGACGGCGCTCGCCGTTGCCGCCCCTAGCGGGTGGCGCAACATTCCCATGAGGCGACCGCGGTAGTTCTGCCGGATGAAAATAGCGAGCAGTCCAGCGGCCAGCATCCATTCGAAAAATGTAAACAGGCGATTGGTGCCGAAGACCGCGCGGGTAATCCCACCGGCGGCGCCCACCACGAGCGTGGGGATTACACCCAGCCAGCCGGCGGCCAGCACCACTGGGACGAACGCCGGTACGGCAATTGCGGGCGCCGCCGGCTCTACCGGCACGATCGTCGGCGCGGGGAGGTCCACACCCGACAGTTCAATGGCTAGCGAAGTGCTGAAGATCGGGGCCAGTACGAACAGGAACAGCGTTGCGACCCAGCGTCCGGGGCCCCACATGCCAAGTTCGTCACGGCGCCGGTACGCCATCAGGCCGATGATGACGACATACAAGCCGAGCAGTACAAAACTGGCCGGTTGCGCAGGCGCGACCAGATACGGGCTTTGATTGAGTTGCGACAGCGAGACGGACATTTCCGGATTCGCCCGCCGGGGGGTTTAGGCGAGCGTTGTACGGCGAATCGCCGTCTCTTCACAGGCGCGCGCACGGTGAACCCGACGTTGGCGTGGATTATAGCATCGGGGCTGCAACAGTTGTAGCAACCCAATTGATATGCTAGACTGGCCCCGCTCTACGAAGCTGGTTGACATGCCAGCATTTTCGTACAAAATGCACCTATCGGGCTGGCGGCGCGAGCGATCAATTCGCTGGCCGACGGGAATCGGATTGCATGGCTGAGAAAATTCTCATCGTTGACGACGATCTTGATACATTGAAGCTCGTCGGCCTGATGCTGCAACGCCAGGGCTACGAGATCATCGCAGCCAACGGCGGCGCACAAGCACTTGGCAAGGCCGAAGCAGAAGCGCCGGATTTGATCTTGCTCGACGTGATGATGCCGGACATGGACGGCTACGAGGTGACGCGGAGGATACGCGCCATGCCGGGCCTCGAGCGCGTGCCCATCATCATGTTTACGGCGAAGACACTGGTCGACGACAAGGTCGCCGGTTTTGAGGCCGGGGTGGACGACTACATGACAAAGCCCACCCACCCGGCCGAGTTGGCGTCGCGCGTAAAGGCGCTGCTCGCACGGGCCTCGCAGACGCGCGCCGCGCCCACCGCGCGCGGCAAAGTGATCGGCGTGCTGGGGGTCAAAGGCGGTCTGGGCGTCACCACACTGGCGCTCAATGTTGCAACGTCCTTCACGCTGGCTGGACACGAAGCCGCGCTCTGCGACTTGCGCCCCGGCCAGGGCACGGTCGGCCTGCTACTCGGACATTCGCGCTCGAGCGGGCTCTCAAATTTGCTGACCAAGAGCCTACCGGATATCAACACGCGCGCAGTCGAGAACCAACTGGCCACCCATGGGTCCGGCCTGCGCCTGCTGCTGGCCTCGCACGACCCGCAGGATGTCAAGCTCA
>JBHHUI010000419.1:0-3569 GCA_046753805.1 Anaerolineales bacterium | reverse complement strand
CGTTTCTCGGCGGACACTAGCGTACGGAAAACCCGCATTGCTGCAATCCATCCGGCGCGAATCGTGGCTGTATGCGTTGTCGGTTGCGCAGGCAGGCACCGTGCTCGTGTTCCTCAACTTCGCGGGCGCGCTGCCGTTGATACAGGCTGACTGGCAACTGAATAATACACAGGCCGGCGCGATACAAGCTGCCGGCCAGGTCGGGTACCTGTTATCGGTGCTTGTGGTGTCTTCGCTCGCGGATTACCTCAGCCCGGAGCGTTTGGTTCTGGGCGGCGCGCTGACGGCTGGGTTGGCAAATCTGGGGTTTGCATTCTTTGCCGACGATGTGGTCAGCGCGGTGGCGTTGCGGGCGCTGGTTGGGGTGGGCGTGGCCGGCGTGTATATGCCCGGCGTAAACTTAATTTCGCGCCGCACGTCGCCCGCGCGACGCGGCCGCGCCGTGGGCATTTTCGTGGCGGCGTTTTCATTTGGCACGGCCGCCTCCATCGCCCTGAGCGGCACACTTGCAGCCCGATTCGGCTGGCGCGTAGCGTTCGTACTCACAAGTGCAGGGCCGTTTATCGGGGCCGTGACTGCCGGCCGCATGCTCACGCCGACGCGCCTCGCTTCTCCAGCGCCTCCGGCAACGGCAGCGTCGACCTATTCTCTGGTTCGCGACCGGCCGGCATTGCTCGCCATCCTCGTGTACGCGGCGCACGTGTGGGAACTGTTCGGCATTCGCAGCTGGCTGGCGGCGTTTTTTGCGGCGTCCCTGACGATAGGCGGCGCGAGTCTTGCGCAGGCCACCAGCACGGGCGCAACCGCGGCCGGGCTCGGCACGTTGCTGGGAGCGTCTGCCACCGCTATCGCGGCCGGGCTGTCGGACCGGCTTGGGCGTTTGCGCACAGTGGCGATCATCATGATTGGTAGCGTGGCAGGTACGCTCGGTCTGGGTTTCGCGTTCGGCCAAGCGTGGCCGTTGGTAGCAACGGTTGGCCTGGTGACGGCTGCGGTCGCTAATGCCGATTCCGCCACGCTGTCCACACTGCTGACGGAAATCGTCCCTCCACGAGTGCTCGGGCGTACGCTGGCGGTATACTCGTCGGCGGGATTCCTGGCTGGGACCATCTCACCCCTCGCCGTCGGCGCGGTGCTGGATCAATCCGACGCGTATCCCTGGCGCTGGGCGTTTGGTATGTTGGCGCTCGGGTCGTTCGTTGCGCTGTTCGTCGTGTTTCATTTGCATCGGTTGCGCCGGCGCGCAGCCGCTGCAAGGCAACAGGTCGCCCTATGAATTTTGAATTGACGGCCGAGCAAGATCGCATCCGCCGCGCTGTACAGGAAATCTGTGCGGACTTCCCCAACGAATACTGGCGCGATCTCGACGCCCGCCGCGAGTACCCCGAGTCATTCGTGCGGGCGCTGACGGTAGGTGGTTGGTTGGCTGCGCTGATCCCCGAGCAATATGGCGGTATTGGCGTGGGTGTGTTGGAGGCCTCCATCATTCTGGAGGAGATCAATCACTCAGGCGGCAATGCGGCGGCATGCCACGCCCAGATGTATATCATGGGCACCTTGCTCCGGCATGGCAGCGCTGCCCAGAAGGAGCGCTACCTGCCGGCGATTGCGGCCGGTGAACTGCGCCTACAGGCGTTCGGTGTGACGGAACCCAATAGCGGCTCCGATACGACGCGCATCGAGACGCGCGCTGTGCGGCGCGGCGACGAGTACATTATCAACGGGCAGAAAATCTTTACCTCACGCATGCAGCATTCCGACCTGATGCTATTACTCGCCCGCGTCGCGCCGTATGATGAGGCAAACCGCGCAGGCAACCTGAGCGTGTTCCTCGTTGACCTGCATGTGGCCGGCGACAGCATTCGCGCCCAACCCCTGGACATGATGATTAACCACGAGACGAATGTGGTTTACATCGAGGACCTGCATGTGCCGGCGGGCAATCGCATTGGCGAAGAGGGGCGGGGCTTCCGGTACATTCTCAGTGGAATGAACACCGAGCGCATCCTGATCGCCGCCGAATCCATCGGCGACGGCCGCTTCTTCATCGAGCGCGCCGTGCAATACGCCAACGAACGGGTCGTGTTCGACCGGCCGATTGGACAGAACCAGGCCGTGCAATTCCCGCTTGCCGCCGCGTACGCCCAGATTGAAGCCGCCGACCTGGTGCGCTACCGGGCGGCGGCGCGGTTCGACGCCGGACACCAGGACGGCGCGGACGCTAACATGGCGAAATATCTCGCCTCGGAAGCGGCCTGGAAGGCAGCCGACGTGTGCATGAGCGTGCACGGCGGCTACGGCTTCGCGCGTGAATTCGATATCGAGCGCAAATTCCGCGAGGCGCGCCTGTACCGGACTGCGCCTGTAACCAACGACCTGATTCTGGCCTACCTCGGCAACAAAGTGCTGGGCATGCCGCGCTCATACTAATCCGTGAATTACCAATTACCATTTGCCAGGTACACCTGCATGGCTTGCAACTCGTAACCTGGCAACTGGTAACTGGCTACTGAACACTGAATGACCGCGCTAACCCACCTCCGCGTACTCGAATTGACTCACATGGTTAGCGGTCCCTACGCCGGGATGCTGCTGGCCGACGTGGGTGCAGAGACGATCAAGATCGAATCGCCGGACGGGGGCGATATGACGCGCGGGCTTGTCGCCGACGATCCGGATGTGAGCGTGGCAGGCTTTGGGCCGTATTTTCTTGCGCTCAATCGCAACAAGAAGAGCCTCACTCTCAACCTGAAATCTGATGCCGGCCGGCAGGTGTTCTACGATCTCGTGCGAGTTTCGGATATCGTCCTGAGCAATTACCGCGCTGGCGTGGCGACCCGGCTCGGGGTCGATCACGGTACGCTGCAGGAGATAAACCCGCGTATCATCACCTGTAGCATCACCGGTTTTGGCGAAACGGGCCCGGCCACCGACCGCCCGTCGTACGACATGGTGGCGCAGGCGCTCAGTGGGGTAATGAGCCTTACGGGTGCGCCCGACGGCCCGCCGGTGCGCGCCGGTATCCCCATCGCCGACCTGAGCGCCGCCATGATGGCGGTGATCGGAATTCTCGCGGCCGTTGCAGCACGCGAGCAGAGCGGGCGGGGGCAGCACGTCGATATTTCAATGCTCGACGTGCTGGTGAGCATGCTCACTTACTATGCGCCGATTGCGCTGCGGTCGGGCGTTGCGCCGGAACGACTGGGCAGCGGTCACTTCCATCACGTACCCTACGAAGTGTATCCGTGTCGCGACGGCCATTTGATCTTGGGCGTCGTGACGGACGAGTTCTGGCGTCGGCTTGTCGAGGCGCTACCGATCCCGGAGTTGGATACCGACGAGAACCGCTGGCGCGAGGGGCGCCTTAAGAATCGGCCGGTAATCGACGCCCATCTAACCGCACTGTTTCAGACCGACACTCGCGCCGCCTGGCTCGCCAGGCTCGAAGGCGCCGGCGTCCCAGTAGAGCCCGCAGGAGTCAAATCCGCAAAACATGTCGAAGCAGCATTCGACCACCTCGACTTGCACCCGGAACTCATTGGATCGCTTTCTGACGCGATTCGGACAGC
>JBHHUI010000418.1:0-3590 GCA_046753805.1 Anaerolineales bacterium | reverse complement strand
GGGCTTGTTCCGCATCAGAAGCCCGGTGATGATCGCGTTGACGCAGACGCTCTTGCCGGATCCGGTTGTGCCGGCGATCAGCAAATGGGGCATGGCCGCAAGATCGGCGCAGACTGCCTGCCCGGACACATCTTGCCCGAGGGCGATGGCCAGGGGCGACTTGAGTTTGCCAAACGCCGTCGATTCCATCACATCGCGTAAAGCGACAACCGTGACGTCGGTATTTGGCACTTCGATACCCACGAACCCCTTGCCGGGTACGGGCGCCTCGATGCGGATGGAACGGGCCGCCAGCGCCAGCGCCAGATCGTCGGCCAGGGCGGCGATCTTGTTCACTTTCACCTTGGTGCGTTTGCCGCTGCGCTGCACGATGTATTCCGGCTCGACGCCGAACTGTGTGATGACCGGCCCCCGGTTGACTTCGACGACACGACCCGGAGCGCCGAACGATGACAGCGTTTCCTCGATCATATGCGTGCGCTGTCGGTCGTAGTCGTCGCTCGCGGCCGTCTCGGAACCCTTGTCGAGGACATCGTCAATTTCCGGAATCGACCAGTCCTGCTGTCCGCCGATGTAGATCGGGCGATCGTAGGTGGGTGGCGGTGGCTCGGGCACGGCCAGCGGTTCCGGCTCCGGTTGTGGCTGTGCCGGTTTGCGGCGGGATGCTTTTGGCGGCGCTTTTGGCGCTGACTCGGGAGACGGCATGGGGCCGGTTGCTACCGCTTCGCCGCCATTCGCACCCGCTGCCATGGGGGGCAGGTTCGGCAATGGCAATTGGGTTTCTTTCGAGGGGCGTGCGGGCCGTCGGAAACGCGACCAGATGCGCCCGACGACGGCGAACAATTCCTGGGTTGACATGCCCACGGAAAGCAGCAGCGCAATGAAGAGCCACGCCGCCAGCGCCACGCCGGCCGCCACCCAGTCCAGCCCCTGCACCAACGCTTCCATCAGGTAACCGCCGATGAACCCGCCGCCGCCGCCCGCCCGCGCGATTTCCTGCGTTTTATCTAACGATTCGGGAAACTGCAGGAAATGCAATGCCGTCAGCAGCGCAAAATAGAGCAAGACCAAGCCGACAACTTGCTCCGGGCGTATCCGGGGCAGGCGGTCGCCGAAATGCCGTATGACGATCCAGGCGCCCAATCCCAGCAATCCGAGCGGCACCAGAAAGCGCCCAAGCCCGAATAACTGTCCGAGCGCGAGTAGAATGGGGCCGGTGAACGCGCTATTGCTGGGCGATAGAAACGCCAGGATCAGCACAATGCCGGCCAGCGCCAGCAACACACCGACAATATCCAGTTTTTGATCGAAGGTCAGGCCCTGCGGTTCCCAGTCTCGGCGACTGGACGAGGCGGGAGTCGCCCGGCGGCTGCGCCGGGTCGTCTTCTTGGCCTTGCTCCGTGCTTTCTTCTTGGTGGTCTTTTTGGCCAAGTGCAACTTCCCATAACAACAGGTAGCGCGATTATAGCACAAATGTCTTACTGGAAGACGCGTCGCTGCAGCGCGAATTGCGACCCGCACGCATGTGCTAGAATTGCACCAGCGAGGGGCAGCAATGCTGGTTGAACTCGACGATATCCGCAAACACCTGCGTCAGGTTCACTTGTTCCGTGAGCTTGACAAAGAAGATATCGACTATATTGCCGAATATTTCGAGGCCGAAGAATATGAACCGGACACGGAACTCTTCGCGCAGGGTTCGCGGCCGGAATGGTTCGGCATCGTTTACTCCGGCGAAGTCGTCGTCACCGCCCGCCTCGATTCCGGCTCGAAGACTCCGACCGAGCTTGCCCGCCTGAAAACTGCCGACTACTTTGGCGAGCAGGCCATCATCAACAACACGGTTCGCAACGCGACAATCACCACCACGCAGCAAAGCGTCATCCTGATAATTGAAGCCAGCGACTTCAGAACGATGTTGACGGAATACCCGGATGTGCTCAAAGCGCTGCAGCTCGCCGTGCGGACGCGTCAACTCATCCGGCAGCGCCGGTTTGGGGATTGGCTGCGGCCGGACGAAGTGGTCTTTCTGATCGCGCTCACACACTGGGGCTGGTTCGTGCGGCGGATGCTGCTGCCCGCGGCGCTTACGCTCCCCGTGGCGATCGGGGTCTATTTCTTGTTCACCATCAACCTGTTCTGGCTCCCGGCAACAATCGTCGCCGGGCTGCTGTTGGGAATCTGGATCGCACTCGTTTACGTGGACTGGCGCGACGATTCGTATATAGTGACGAGCCGCCGGGTTGTGAGCGACGAACGGCTGGCGCTGCTTTACAAGGCGCGCGCTGAAGCGCCGCTGTATGCTGTGCGTTCCGTGGGGGTCAGCCAGGATCCGCTCGAAAAAGCACTCGGCTATGGTGACGTTGTCATTCAAACCTTTACCGGGAAGATCAACTTTCCGGATGTGCCCGATCCGTATACCATCGCCAATCTGATCAACGAGCATATCGACCGGGCCAAGCGTTCGCAGCAAAAGGAAGAGGCGAGCGCGCTGGAGCGCGACATTCGCGTGAGCATCGGCTGGGAAGAAGCGCCGCAAGGAGATGCACGCTCCCGGACAAGACCGCCGGCCGCGGAGGCGGGTTCGTTCCTCGCTTTCCTTAACCATTTCCGCCCCCAATTCTGGGAGCGCGACGGCGAGCTGATCACGCTCCGCAAACATCCATTCATATTGCTGCAACACATCGGGCTGGGGCTGGCAGGACTGGCGCTTGTGAGCCTGCTGTTCGCGTTCCGATTGTATCCGGTGTTCGAGTTCATGCGCGTGCTGGAGATTGTGCCGGTGATGGGTTGGTCGGCGGCTGTGTTGTTCGTCGGCCTGATCCTGCTCGCATGGACGCTGTACCAGTTCGAAGACTGGCGCAACGACATTTATCAGATAACGCCGAACCTACTGGTCGATGAGGAAAAGAAGCCCCTGCTGGGCAATGTCGAGCAGCGCACGGCCTCCATCGACAGCGTGCTCAATGTGCGTTTTACGCGACCGGGCGTTCTGGCAAACCTGTTCAACTTTGGGACCGTCACTATCCAGACCGGCGGTGATACCGGTGAGTTATCATTTAAGTGGGTTGTGAACCCGCTATCGGTGCAGCAAGAAATCTTCCGCCGCATGGAAAAGCGCCGGCGTCAAAAGGAAGCTGCACAAGCGGCCAAGCGGCGCAGCGAGATCGTCGACTGGCTGCGCGCGTACGCGGCTGTTACGCAGCCGGAGAAGCCGCCCGATTTACAATAGGTTGATCCTGTGTAACTACCCAGTCTGGGGATGCCACAGCGGGGATTAGGGGAATTGGGGATGATTTTCCAGTTAGCATTCCCCCATCTCCTAATCTCCCCGCCATACCTCATCTAGCCCAGGCTGAGTACTTACGATCCTGTTGGCGAATTCAGGAGGGGCAGAGACTTATCTTCGCGCGGAGCGCCCAAAGCCCTTCGAGCTTCGCTTTTTCAGCCCATTGGCTTTAGCCATGGGCGCTCGGCGCGGATGAATCCGACTCCGCCGACAGGATCAATGAGTCTACTGCAAAAAGGCAAAGCGCAGGTGACTCGCTTTCAGTTGTTCAGAAGTATGTCAGCAGATTGAGCAGATGGAA
>JBHHUI010000417.1:0-3591 GCA_046753805.1 Anaerolineales bacterium | reverse complement strand
GGAGATTTCGACACAACGGGCGTAGTCTGGCCGCCCCGTGCCTTCGAGGATGCCCGGGATTTCGCGGAACTGTCGTCGCACTTCCTGCACCATCGCGCCGGCCGCGCGCCCCACGGCAGCCATCGTCATGGACGAGAAGAAGAATACAGTCATCGCACCGATGAACAGACCGATGAGCACGGCCGGGTTGAGCAGCGTCACGTCGTAGTAGGCCATGAAGTCTTGCATTGTCATGGCCTCGACGGCGACGGCGACGCCGCGAATGGTCACTGTGTCGATGCCGCGCAGATGGAGCAGGCTGAAACGGATTTCTTCAAGATACGCGGCCAGCAGCGCCAGCGCCGTGAGCGCGGCGCTTCCAATTGCGAAGCCTTTACCGGTGGCGGCCGTCGTATTGCCCACCGCATCCAATTCGTCTGTGCGCTTGCGCACTTCGGGTTCCAGTCCGGCCATCTCGGCGTTGCCGCCGGCGTTGTCCGCAATCGGGCCGTAGGCGTCGGTTGCGAGCGTCAGGCCGAGCGTGGACAGCATGGCCACGGCTGCCAGGCCCACGCCGTACAGGCCAAGCAGCGTGTTGCCGTCGGGGCCGCGGGTCACATAGAAGCTGACCGCGATGCCGACGGAGATCGTCACGACTGGAATCCACGTGGAGCGCATGCCCACGGCCAGTCCCTGGATGATGACAGTCGCCGGGCCGCTCCGCCCCTGTTCTGTTATCTCGCGTGTTGGTTTGTAGGCGTGCGACGTGAAGTAGTCCGTGGCGCGGCCAATGATGACACCCACCAGCAGCCCAGCCACAACCGAGGTCCAGACGGCCCACGGGCGCTCCACGCCGAGGATGAAGATCAGCGGAATGGCGACGACCGCGATGCCGACGCTTGAGATCATAATGCTCGAATTGATCGAATTCATCAATTCGCGCATCGTAGCGTCATCTTTTGTACGAACCAGGTAAACGCCGAAGATGGAAAGCACCACGCCGACGGCGGCCAGCGCCATCGGCAGGCCCAGGTAGCGCAACTGTGCGGCCATGCCGCCGCCCGCCGTGGCAATCGCCGCCACGCCCAGGGCCGCCGTCGCCAGGATCGATCCCGTGTACGACTCGTACAGGTCGGCGCCCATGCCCGCGACGTCGCCCACGTTGTCGCCCACGTTGTCGGCGATGGTGGCCGGGTTGCGCGGGTCATCTTCCGGGATACCGGCTTCGACTTTGCCGACCAGGTCTGCGCCCACGTCGGCGGCCTTCGTGTAAATGCCGCCGCCCACACGCGCGAAGAGCGCCTGGGTGCTCGCCCCGAAACCGAAGCTGAGCATGATGACCGTGATCTGTGGCAGGGGGTTCACCGCGCCGAAGAAATCTGGGGGGAACAGATAAAAAAGGATCAGGAACCAGGCCGAAATGTCGAGCAGCGCGAAACCGACTACCACCAGTCCCATCACGGCGCCGGCGCGGAAGGCGACCTGTAACCCTTCGTTGAGGCTCTGGCGGGCGGCGTGGGTCGTGCGAGCGCTGGCGCTCGTGGCCGTCTTCATGCCGAAAAATCCGCACAGGCCGGAGAAGAAACCGCCAGTGATGAAGGCAAACGGCACGACGCGGTTTTGCACGCCGAAGAGTGACATCACCAGGAACACCACGAACAACACGACAAAGGCCAGTCCGACGACGCGGTACTGCCGCCGGAGATACGCCATTGCACCGTCGCGCACAGCCTGAGCAATCTCGATCATGCGCTCTGTGCCTTCTTCTCTGGCGATCACCGAGCGATAAAAGTGGTAGGCGAACGCGAGTGCAAGCACAGCGCACGCGGGCGTAATCCACCAGATGCCCGGCAGCGCCGGGCGACCAGACTGTGTGACAGCGGTCGTGAGTAATTCTAAATGCATGTGAACCTCTCCCCAGCGGGCAGCTTGAGGTATGGATCGCTGCCGCCGACAAAAAACCGCCCGAAAGGCATAGAGCCTTTCGGGCCAAGAGTGTGCGCGATTGTACCGATTGGCACAAAATGTGTCAAGACAATGAGCGTCAGATGAGAGCGTCTTGACGCGCGCTGCAAGGCGATGTATATTCGTTCCCGGCAAGCGCTGGAAACCTGTCCGGCAGTCGCAGTCCGGTCTGCCCCGGTTGGGTCAACAATCGAACATTCGTCGCGAGCACACTGGATTGGCTGCATGTGTGCTCTTTGTATGTTGAAATACGGCCAGTTCACAATTGCTTCCGGTCGGGGAGTAAGAGATTAGCGGCCGGTTGTTTTGAGTATTACCGCACTGATGGAGTGATGGGATGATTCAGGTCAAGAGCCTCACCAAACTCTACGGCACTCGCAAGGCTATCGATTCGCTCACATTTCACGCCAACCGGGGCGAGATCGTGGGCTTTCTCGGCCCCAACGGCGCCGGCAAGACGACGACGATGCGCATCCTCACCGGCTATATGCCGGCCAGTGAGGGGACAGCTACCGTCGCCGGTTTTGACGTATTCGAAGAATCAATTGAGGTACGGCGGCGTGTCGGATACCTGCCGGAAACGGTGCCTCTGTACGACGACATGGCTGTGTGGCAGTTCCTCGATTTCATGGCCGAGCTGCGGCGCGTGCCGAACCGCCAAGAACGCGTCGAAGAAGTGATGGAAATGGTCCACATGCATGATCGGGCCGACACACTCATCGGAAATATTTCCAAAGGAATGCGGCAGCGGGTCGGCCTCGCGCAAGCCATCCTGCATGAACCCGAAGTTCTAATCCTGGACGAACCCACCATCGGTCTCGACCCGGAGCAGGTGCGCGATGTGCGCACGCTCATCCGCGACATCGGCAAGGACCGCACGGTCATGCTCTCGACGCATATCCTTTCCGAAGCGCAGGCCATCTGCAATCGCGTGATGATCATCAATCAGGGTCGAATCGTCGCCACTGACACGCCGCAAAAACTACAAGAGCGATTGGCAGCCGGTGAGCAGGTGCGCGTGCGGATTGGCGGCGCAACCGACAGCGCGGCGAGGACAATGGCCAAAGCCGAAGGCGTGCTGGAAGTGCGCGAGATCGGGGAGGGCGCCTATGAAGTCGATCTTGCGTCGGAGGCCGCGCGGGCCGAGTTGGCGCGCGCCATCGTGCAATCTAAGCTCGATTTATTGGAAATGCGCGCGCTCGACATGAGCCTCGAAGATATCTACCTGCGTCTTGTTCAGGAACCGTCTGCAGGGAGCAACTGACACATGCGCAATCTTTGGACGATCACCAAACGCGAATACGTGCACTATTTCGTCTCGCCGATGGCCTACGCCATCGCACTGCTGTTCCTGGCGATCCTCGGCCTGATATTTCTCATCGGCGTGACAAACAGTCAGCAACCGAACGCCACAGCGGCATTCGGACCGATGTTGACGATATTTCTGTTCTTTGCACCCGCGCTGACGATGCGGCTGTTGGCAGACGAGCAACGCTCCGGCACGCTCGAATTGCTGCTGACAAGCCCGGTACGCGAGTGGGAGCTTGTGCTCGGCAAATGGCTTGGGGCATGGCTGTTCTCGCTGACCCTCATCGCCACAACGGCGATTTACCCCCTGATCTTGCGGGCCTATGGCAATCCCGACCT
>JBHHUI010000416.1:0-3598 GCA_046753805.1 Anaerolineales bacterium | reverse complement strand
AACTCGCTTTCCGTCTCGCCGGGATATCCCACGATGAACGTCGAGCGGATGGCGAGGTCGGGCATGGCCGCCCGCATCTTGGCGATCGTATCGTGCACCCATGCGACTTTGGCCGGGCGGCGCATACGCCGCAGCGTGTCTCGGTGCCCATGCTGCAGTGGCATGTCGAGATATGGCAAAATCTGCTCGTGTCGCGCCATCGTCTCGATGAGCTCGTCCGTCACATAGCCGGGATAGGCGTACATGATGCGGATCCACGGAATATCCGGCGCAGCCCTGACAAGCCGGTCGAGGAGTTGGGCCAACCCGTTCTTCATGCCAAGGTCGTGCCCGTAATCGGTCGTGTCCTGCGAGATGAGCACCAGTTCGCGCACGCCGAGTTCTTGCAACCGGCGGGCCTCAGCCACGATGAGTTCCGGCGCGCGGCTGACGTGGGTGCCTTTGATGAGTGGGATGGCGCAAAACGCACACGGGCGCCGGCAGCCGTCAGCGATCTTAAGATAGGCGCTGCTGCCCTGCACGGCAGTGCGCATAGCGCCCTGCTCGTCCTGCCCGACCGTGAGCGCATCGTCGGGTAGATGATAGATCGGCTCGGGATGCTTGCGCCCCCGTAATTGCTCGACAAGGCCCACGATATCCATCCAGCGGCGCGTGCCGATGATGCCGTCGATGCCCGGGACATTCTGCAACAACTGCGCGCCGTATCGCTGCGACAGGCAGCCGGCCGCAACCAGAACTTGTTCGCTGCGTTTTCCATCGGCGAGTTCGCGCAAAGCGCCGAGTGACTCTTCCCTGGCCGGGCCGATAAACCCGCAAGTGTTGACGATGAGAATACGTGCGTCATCCGGCTCGTCCGTCCCGGTGTAGCCGGCGGTTCTGAGCAGTTGCGCCATGCTTTCGCTGTCCACGGTGTTCTTCGCACAACCGAGCGAGAGCAAATAGAATTTTTCGCTTGCGGGCATGACCATCCTACATAACACAGATCGACCCGCAATTGTGCGGGCCGTCGTAGCGATTGTACCATGCTCTTTTGCGGCTTTACGTTAAGATTCTGTGCCGTTTGGCTATGCCTGCGTCGCAGCCGAGCGAGATGATCGCACCTCTGATTTGCATTTGACCGCGCCGCCGGTATCGGGGTGCGCCTAACAAAGCGTCCACTCCCTTATAATTGCAGACGTTATGGCTGCTCCGATCCGCATCGAACTCCCGACCGGCTTGCCTGTCGGCACTGTTAACGCCTACCTGCTTCCCGGCGACGAGCCTGTGCTGGTCGATACCGGCCTGAAATCGACTGCCAGCCTGGCGGCGCTGGAGTCAGGCCTCACGGCGCACGAGCTGACATTTGCCGATCTGGCGCGCGTCGTGGTGAGCCATCACCATGTCGATCACTTCGGATTGGCGGCAACTATCGCACAGCGGAGCGCAGCTGAAATCTGGGTGTTCGCGCGCGCGCGACCGTGGCTGGAAGACTTCGACGGCCTTCTCGCCCGGCGGTTCAACTACTACCGTGACGTGCTGTTCGCCAAACTGGGGCTGCCGCCAGAGGCGAGCGGTCCAATCCTGGACTATATGAGAGCGGTGGACAAGGCGGCTGCCTCCGTGAAGGACGCATTGCTTTCCATGGGCGGCGCTGACTGGCAAGCGCTGCACACGCCCGGCCATGCCAGCACGCTGACCTGTTTCTACCAGCCGGAGACCCACGACTTTCTTTCAACCGACCTGCTGCTTCCCATCACGCCGACGCCCATCATCGAACAGACGGACGACGACCGAGCACAACGCGCATCGCCGCTGTCACAACATCTGGAATCGCTGGCCCGCATCAACGCGTTGGACATTGGACGCGTTTTCCCCGGACACGGCGATCCGTTTGACGACCACCGTGGGCTGATCAAGCGCCAACGCGAGCGGATCGAAGCGCGCAAACTTGAGTGCCTGGAATTGGTGCGTTCGGGCTGCCGCACTGCCGGCGAGTTGTTGCCCCTGATGTACGCTCACTACCCCGAGCGGTTCCGGTTTGCAGGCTTGTGGATGATTGTTGGCTACCTGGACCTGCTCGTGGCCGAGGGCAGCCTCACCATGGACGAAATCGATGGAGTGTGGACGTACCGTGCAAATCGGGATTGACATCGGCGGTACGTTCACCGACTTTGTCTTCTACGACGAGTCAGGCCGTCTCCACACGTTTAAGATTCTTTCCACCCCGCGCGATCCGGCCGAGGCCGTTCTCGACGGGCTGCAGCGACTCAGTCGGCAGTATGCAGTTTCGAGTCGCCAGAATCCAGATCCGAATACGGACGACGGATCGCTGGACACTGAACACTGGCACGTCGTACACGGCTCAACGATCGCAACCAACACCCTGCTGGAGCGCACAGGCGCACGCACAGCATTCGTCACCACACGCGGATTCCGCGACATGCTCACGATCGGGCGGCAAAACCGCGAGCATATTTACGACTTCTTCGCCGACCGGCCCGAGCCGCTTGTCCCGCCCGAACGTTGCTTTGCTGTCGACGAGCGCGTAGACTACCAAGGCAAAGTTCTGAGACCGCTGGCCGACGATGAGTTGTCTCCACTGGCCGCCGCGCTGCAGGCTGCCGGAGTCGAATCGGTTGCGATTAGTCTATTGTTCTCGTTTCATCATCCTGCACACGAGGAGCGAATTGCCGAGGTGTTGCAAAGGGCAGGTTTCGAAGTATCGCGATCGAGCGAAGTATTGCCGGAATTCCGCGAATATGAACGGGCGAGCACGACGGTCATTAACGCGTACGTCGGTCCCCGCGTGGCGCACTATCTCGCACGTCTGGCCGAACACGACTCAATCGCCGAGCTGCGTGTGATGCAGTCCAACGGCGGCAGCCTGCGCGCCGACAAAGCGGGCCGCGAAGCGGTCCGCACGATCCTGTCAGGTCCAGCCGGCGGGGTGGTCGGGGCAGTGCGCATCGCCCGCGCCGCCGGGCTTGCGCGTGTGATCACCTTCGATATGGGCGGCACTTCAACCGATGTCTCGCTGTCTGAAGGCTCGCCGCGCGTCACCACCGAAGCGGCGATTGGCGGGCTTCCCGTGCGCGTGCCCGTGATCGATATCCACACCGTCGGCGCTGGCGGCGGCTCGATTGGCGCTGTGGACGCCGGCGGCGCGCTGCGCGTGGGACCGCAAAGCGCCGGCGCTGACCCCGGCCCGGCCTGCTACGGGCGCGGCGGAACAGCGCCCACCGTCACAGACGCCAACGTGGTGCTGGGTCGTCTGGCGGCGGATGAATTCCTGGGCGGCGGGATGGCCCTCGATCCGACGGCGGCCGAGCAAGCCCTAACTAGGCTTGCGGAGGCGGCCGGCCTTGGCGGGCACGACGGCCTCTCGCCGGGGCAGCTCGCCGCACTCGGCATGGTGGCGGTGGCCAATGCGCACATGGCCCGCGCCCTGCGCGTGATCTCGGTTGAGCGCGGCTACGACCCGCGCGACTTCGTGCTCATCTCGTTTGGCGGCGCCGGCGGCCTGCACGCCTGCGAGCTTGCCCGCAGCCTGGGCATTCGCCGGGTGTTCGTCCCGCCGGGCGCGTCCACGCTTTCGGCCTACGGGATGCTGGCAGCTGAT
>JBHHUI010000415.1:0-3605 GCA_046753805.1 Anaerolineales bacterium | reverse complement strand
CACCACCACCGTCACCGTCTGGCTGGTCGACCTGCGCTCCGGCAAAGCGCTGGCGGACAAGGTTACCGAGATCATCGTCCAGTTCAAATGCCCGCCGATCACCATGTTCCCCGGCGTGACGGAGGACGCATTCACGTCCAATGTGATCGGGTTGTGCCTGCAGCCGGATGAAGGAATTCACCTGCGCTTCGAGGCCAAAGTGCCCGATACGGCGGCCGACACGCGCTCGGTGCGCATGGATTTCCACTACGCCGAGTCGTTCGGCCCCACGGCGATACCGGAAGCCTACGAGCGCCTGCTGCTGGATGCCATCAACGGCGACGCTTCGCTATTCACGCGCGGCGACGCCCACGAACTGACGTGGGGCCTGATGGACCCGATTCTGCAGGGTTGGCAGTCGGAGGCAGCGCCCCCGCTCCAGGAATACGAGCCGGGCGGCTGGGGCCCTCGAACGGCCGATGAGCTTTTGGCGCGCGACGGTCGGGCTTGGCTACGCGTCTGCGCGGGACACTAACAGCCCGATGGGGCCGGCGACCACCCGGCGCGTAAGATTCGCGCTCGCAAATACATCTGACTCATCGGAGCGGTGATCGGGCGATCCCGCTCGGCCCTGGCTGCGGCCAATTTATAATGACAAGGAGTCACGACCATGACTATGAAAGTTATCTGGAACGAAGTGGTACTTGCGGAAAGTGACGACACGAAAATGGTAGAAGGCAACCACTATTTCCCGCCTGAATCGATCAACCACGAGCACTTCCAACCGAATGAGGGTCATACGGTGTGTCCCTGGAAAGGGTTGGCGAGTTATTACGACATTGTGGTCGGCGACGAAGTGCGCCGCTCCGGGGCGTGGTATTATCCCGATCCGAGCGCAGCGGCAGCACATATTAAAGACCATGTAGCGTTTTATACTGGGCGCGGCCTGAAGGTCGTCAACGCCGATGCTCCACAGGGTGAATCGATCCTCAAGCGCATCGCCGCCGCCATCAAACTGAACTGAGATCCGATCAGGGGAGAAGCGCTGTCCGGAACCGAGCCGCGCGCAGCGCAGAACATAGCCTCACATGAAAACTCGCGCCGTAATCCTCGCCGGGGGAGAAGGATCACGGCTGGGAGTGCTCACCGCGCGGCGGACGAAGCCCGCCGTCCCATTTGCTGGCAAATACCGCCTGATCGATTTCACCTTAAGCAACTGCGTCAATTCTGGTATATTCGACGTGATGTTGCTCACGCAGTATCGTCCCCACTCACTCATTAAGCACATCGGCGTCGGCGAACCCTGGGACCTCGATCGTTCATTTACAGGCGGTGTAGAGATTTGCCAGCCCTACACAGCGCGCCATGAAAGCGATTGGTACCATGGCACGGCCGATGCTCTCTATCAGAATCTCAACATTGTGGAACAGACTGTGCCTGATAATGTGCTCATCCTGTCCGGCGATCACGTCTATCAGATGGATTATCAGGCCCTGATCGCGTTCCACGCACAGCACGAGGCCGATGTGACGGTCGCCACGACGCAGGTCGCGCCGGAGGAGGCCTCGCGCTTCGGCGTACTGCTGACCGATTCGGATCAGCGCGTCACGAGTTTCATCGAAAAACCGGCCAACCCACCGGGATCATGCATCTCGATGGGCGTGTACATCTTTGGGTTCGATGAGTTACGGCGGGCGTTGCAGGTCGATGCTGCGGACGGTTCTTCGGCGCACGATTTTGGGAAGAGTATCATTCCGAGGCTTGTGGAATCAGGAAAGCGCGTTTACGCATTCCCGTACACAGGGTATTGGGTTGATGTTGGAACGACCGAATCCTATTGGCGGGCGCACATGGATTTGCTCCAAAATCCTCCGCGCTTGAGTCTCTACGATCGTACGTGGGTGATCCGCACGCGGTCAGATGAACACCCGCCGGCGATGGTGCAGAAAGGCGCTATCGTGCACGATAGCCTGCTGGCAGACGGGTCGGTCGTCGCCGCGGGTGCAAAGGTCGAGCGTTCGATTCTGTCGCTGGGTGTGTATGTCGGTCCGAAAGCGGTCGTGCGTGATTCGATCATTCTTGCGAACACTGTGATAAATGCCGGCGCGCGCGTCGACCGCGTCATTGCAGATAAAAACGTCGATATCGGGCACCGCACCGTCGTCGGGCAGGGCAAAGCGCCGTCCGGCTCGATAGGGCTTACAACTCTGGGTAGCCGTGCTAATATCCCGAACGGAATTCGCATTGGGCGCAATTGTGTGATTCATGCTGAGGTCTCCCCGGGCGATTTTTCAGTTCGGGTGGTGCGACGCGGCGCTGAAATTTGGCCGCACGGCGCGGCCACAACCGGACAACTCCACACATGACGTTTCAATACTGGTACATGCTCCCGGCGTCTGTGCTCATCGCAACCATTGCGATGGCCTCCGGCGTGGGGGGCGCCACTTTTTTCTCACCTCTGTTTATCCTGGCGCTGCGTCTGCAGCCGGAGGTCGCCATCGGCACGGCGCTCATCACCGAAGTGTTCGGCTTCGCGAGTGGCCTCATCGCCTACGCCCGCAGACGGTTGATCGACTATCGGCTGGGAGTTACGCTGCTGGTCGTGACGATCCCTGCCGCGCTGCTGGGCGCGTACATTGCCGGCGACATCGAGCCGGAATTCCTCAAGGTGATCTTGGGGGTGGGCCTGTTTGCCGTCGCCGTCAGTTTCCTACGCGCCCCCGACCATGGTGATATTGCCCGCATGGACAGCGCCATCGCGGAGGAATTCGACGGCGCGCAGGCAGAGACCTGTTTGTCTCCGTCCGACGGCAAGGCGATTTGTTATACCGTGTGCAATCGCAATGAGGGCCGGCTCCTGGCGGGGGTGGGGGGGCTGTTTGTGGGGCTGATCTCTACCGGACTGGGCGAACTGAACAGCTATTTTCTCCTGCAGCGTTGCCGCGTGCCCAGTCGAGTCGCTGCGGCGACCAGCGTGTTTGTGGTGGCGCTGACGGCGCTGACGGCCTCCAGTGGGCATTTCGTCCAGTTTGTACGCACGGGCGGTAGCGCGCTGCATACCGTGGTGAGCATCGCCGCCTTCACTGTGCCCGGCGTGGTCGTCGGGGGTCAACTGGGTTCGTACGCGGCGACGCGCGTTTCGCAGCACACGATGGAACGCGTGCTCGGCGTACTCTTCATTTTCGTCGCGGCCCTCACCCTGGGCGAGGTGATCTTCTAAGCCCGGTGTACCGGGGTTGAGCCGATGACCCAGATTCCATACGTTACCACGGACCAGATGCGCGAGGTCGACCGCGCCATGATCGAGGATTATCACATCGAGTTAATCCAGATGATGGAAAACGCCGGTCGCAATCTCGCTCAGCTCGCGCGGGCGCGCTTTCTGTCCGGCGATCCGCGCGGTAAACACGTCGCCGTACTGGCGGGCAGCGGGGGCAACGGCGGGGGCGCGCTCGTCTGCGCGCGCCGCCTGCACAATTGGGGCGCGCGCGTACAGGTGCTCGTCACGAAACCGGACGCCGACTTCACGCCGGTTCCCGCACACCAACTGGACGTGCTTCGCCGGATGCAAGTTCCGGTCGCCGCTGCTGTGGGATGTCTGCTGCATTACGACGTACCTCCTCGGC
>JBHHUI010000414.1:0-3616 GCA_046753805.1 Anaerolineales bacterium | reverse complement strand
TGCACATGCCCGACAGGATCGCCACCGTCCGGCCCAGCAGGATCAGATCTTCCGGGACCTGGAACGGCATCGCGTACACTGTCTCGCGGAACTCGCGCGAGAAATCGCGCATTTCGTCCCAGCTAATCGCACGTAGTTCGGCCATACTCTTACCCCAAAAGCGTTCAAACACCTGCGCCTCCATGCGCTCAAGGCTGTCCCTGTCGGCGTGCGGCAGCAGCACACCCAACTTCAGGTAGGCTTGCACGAGCCGCGCCGGGTCGGCCGTACCGACAGCAATCGCAAGTTCGCGTAGACCGCCGCGCAGGTTGGGCGGCACGCGCCCCACCATACCGAAATCGACAAAAGTGAGCCGCCACGATGCGGGTTCGGGGCCGGGCGTTATGAACAGGTTGCCCGGATGCGGATCAGCATGGAACAATCCTTCTTCGAATATCTGTTTCAGATAAGTGTGGAAGAGACGCTGCGCCACCTCGGCGCGTTCGATGCCGGCGGCGCTAATCGCTTCATAGTCGGTGATCTTGATTGCGAACACGTCGTCAAGCGTGAGCACGCGCTTGGTGGTATGCGTCCAAACCACGCCCGGCACCTGTACGCGGGGGTCATCTGCGAACATCGCCGCAAACGCCTCGGCATTCCGCCCCTCTGCGAGATAGTCGATCTCTTCGTAGAGTACGCGCGCGAACTCGTCCAACAGCGCCATGACGTCGGCGCGGCGGCGTATGGGTCGGTAGCGCTGTAGCCATTTCCCGACTGTACGCAGCGCGGCCAGATCGACGGCGATGATCGATTCGATGTCTGGCCGTTGCACTTTGACCACTACACTCACTGGCGCTGACTTCAACCGGGCCCGGTGCGCCTGCCCGAGCGAGGCGGCCGCCAGCGGCGTTTCGTCGAACTGCTCGAAACAGTCCGACAGCCGGGCTCCCAGTTCCGCTTCGGCTACGCGCCGGATATCCTCAAAATCTTCGGGGGGAACCTCGTCCTGCAGGTCAGCCAGTTCCGCGGTCATTTCAAACGGGAGTACGTCTACCCGCGCCGATAGGAACTGGCCCACTTTGATCAGCACGCCGCCCATTTCAATCGCCAGCGCGCGGTAGCGGCGTGCAATCTGGCGCAGGCGTTGCGACCGTCGTCTGCGCGACCACGCGCGCAAACCCAAGCGCGGTAAAATGAGTTCCCAAACGACAATGCTGAGCACGGTGCGGCCGAAGAACCAAACAATGCGTCGATAGCGATTACGAGTCATGGCGGCAGGAAGTCTACACCGCGAGCGCCGCCCAGTCCATTTGTGCGACGAACGACCGGAACGTCATCGAGATCGGTGCAGTCACATCACCATCATCCATCTGCATGAACATCACACCGAAACGTTTCGAGCAGCTCGTCGATCAGATCGCCGCCGAAGTGCTGGCTGAACTGCCACCCGCGCTGCGCGCCGACGCCGAGCAAGTGCTGGTGGACATCGAAGACTGGGCCGCGCCGGACAAACTCGCCCAACTGGGCGTGCCGCCCGGCCACTGGCTGTTCGGGTTGTACGAGGGCGTACCCATGGTGCAACGCCGCTCCAATTCGGTTATCATGCAACCAGATCGGATCACGCTTTATCGCGGGCCGATCCAGAATAGCAGCCGGACAGAAGCAGAGATTCGGCGGCATATCCGTCGCACGTTCATTCACGAATTGGGCCATTTCTTTGGTTTCGACGAGCATGAACTCGCGGCGCGCGGCTGGGGGTAGCGTAAAGAAAGAACTCAATGCAAGACGCAAGGGCGTTGGGTTTATTCTTTGCGTCTTTGCGACTCTGCGTTAAGAGTCTGAAAGGTGCCCACCATTAACACTGATACCCCGGTTGTGTACGCTCCATCGGCCTGCCCGGACGGCTGGCTGCCGAAAAATCTGTCCCACATTCCGCCGTGCACGTGGGCGGGTGCAATTGCAGGCGGGGCTGGCGCGATCATTGGCCTGGCGGCGGGCTATTTGCCCACCGGCCGATTGCTCAACGATCCGGTCATGCTGGCGATGTCGGTCCAATCGTTGCTGCGTGGATTCCGATACTTCAACTGGTTGGGGCTGGCCATCCCGCTCGCTTATTCGAGCGGGCTTGGCGTGGCCGCCTGGTACGGCCTGCGCCGGCTCGGTCGCCGCCACGGCGTGCGGGTCTGGCCGGACGATGTCGCACATGCAGCCACGGCAGCGGCCGTCGTCAGTGCGCTGCCGGTGTGGGCCGTGGAAGTGCGCGGGTTCCAGATAATCTTGTTCTACGGCCTGGCAACGCTGATCAGCGCGTTTGTCGCTCGGACCATCGCGCGCTGGTTACAGCGCCGGCTGCCGGATTGAGCTTCGCATTCCATGCCCTCTCTCCCTGACATTTTCGGCGAATATCCAACGGATGCGAGCCGCGCGCTGCAGCGCGCGTGGGATGCGCTCCCGACCGACGCCCAGCGCGAACTCATCGGATTGCTCCCCCTGCTCCCCGGCAATCGCCTCGCAAGCTTCCGGAGTCTGTTGCGTCTGACCGTCAAACAATTTCAGATGGCATTCGGGGACAAGCGGTCGGTGGCGATCATCGGACCGGCCAACGTCGGCAAATCCACGCTTTACAATCAATTGATCCGGGAGCGGCGCGATGAAGCCGTTGTGGGTCCTGTTCCCGGTACTACGCGCGTAAACCAGGCTGCAGACGCCGGATTGTTTACGGTGGTGGACACACCGGGCGCGGACGCTGTCGGCGCGCGCGGCGCCGAGGAACGCGCGCAGGCCCTGGACGCTGCGCAGGCCGCTGACTTTTTGATCTTGATGTTCGACGCCGTCCAGGGCATCAAGCAGACCGAGCAGGAACTGTTTGCCGACGTGGGCGCGCTGGACAAACCGTATATTGTGGTGTTGAACAAAATGGACCTTGTGCGACGCACACAGAAGCGCGTAATAGACGCTGCCGCCGCAAACCTGGGGCTTGCGCCGGAGAAGGTGCTGCCGATTGAGGCGCGCAGCGGGCGGCGTCTGGAAAGCGTCCTGACGGCGATTGTAAAAGCAGAGCCGGAACTGCTGGCCGCCATCGGCCGGGCGCTGCCCGCCTACCGCTGGCAGCTTGCCTGGCGCAACATCACCGGCGCTGCCACCACCGCCGGTCTGATCGGGCTGACGCCGATCCCATTTCTGGATTTCGTCCCGCTGGTGGGCATCCAGGCCTCACTCGTACTCGGCATTGCACGCATTTACAATTACCGCCTCACGCCGGCGCGGGCAAAAGAACTCGTGGGCACGTTCGCGCTCGGTTTCCTCGGACGGACGCTGTTCTACGAACTGAGCAAGTTCGGCGGGCCGCCCGGCTGGTTACTCGCGGCCGCCATCGCCGCCGCGACGACGGTCGTGATGGGTTACGCCGCCATTGTCTGGTTCGATCGCGGCGAGCGCCTGACGACCCAATCGCTCAAGCGCCTGACGGCTGCCATGACGGATTACTTGATCGACCGGCTCAAGCGCCTCGGGACACGCAAACCGTCGAAGCGCAGCCTGTCCGAGGAGTTGCAGGACGCCCTCGAAGCGTCGCCTTTGGCGGAAGATCGGAGTGCATTAGATGACCAGATTGAAGATGACATCGATTCGGAGGTGA
>JBHHUI010000413.1:0-3620 GCA_046753805.1 Anaerolineales bacterium | reverse complement strand
GCTTATGGCAATCCCGACCTGGGGCCGGTGTACTCGTCATTTCTGGGGTTGAGCCTGCTGGTGGGCGCGGTTCTATCGATTGGCGTATTTACGTCGTCGCTCACGTCGAATGTCGTCGTGGCCGTGGCGTTGGGCCTATTATTTGCAATCGGCGTCTGGATCATGCGCCTTGTGTCGTCGGTCATCCAGGCGCTGACGCTTTTCACCAACACGAGCGTAGTGACCGTCGTTGAGTATCTGGACTTCAATGGGCACTTCGCAAACACGTTTGCCCGTGGCATCATCGACACAAGCGATGTGGTTTACTACGTGAGTGTAATCGCCATATCGCTTTACCTGAGTACGCGCGTGGTGCAAAGCCGGAGGTGGCGCTAATGAAGATTACCAACAAGCGAGCGCTCGGCGTGGGCGCCCTCGTCCTCGGCATTGCAGTCTACGTCGTCACGTTCAGCGCCTGGTTCATCGGTCGGGATTTCAACACCTGGATTCAGGCCGGCTTAGCATTTGGTCTGGTCTGCTTTGCCGCCGCCGCTGCGCTCGAAATCGACTTGCTGACGCAGTTCCTCAAGTCGCGGCAGGCGCGCTTTGGCGCTGAGGCCGTCGGCATCAGTCTGGCATTCATCGCGGTAATCGCGCTGCTCAATTTCATACTCAACCAGGATCGCCTCAAACGGCGCTGGGACCTGACGGAGACAGGCGAGCACTCGCTTGCGCCGGAAACGCTCGACGTGTTGGCGGAGTTGCCGGAAGATGTGCACACGCTTGCTTTTTACAGCCCGACGAGCGCCTCGCGCAGCCGGGCGCAGGACCTGCTCGACTCGTATGAGTTCAACTCCGGCGGCAAGTTTACATATGAGTTTCACGATCCAGACGTAGAGATCGCGCTCGTGCAGGAATACGCCGCCGGCCCGAATTCCATTGTGGTTGAACTTGGCGACCAGCGTGAGAGCGTCGATTTTGCCACGGAACAGTCGCTCACTGCAGCGCTCATCCGGGTATTACATCCCACTGAGCGCGTGCTGTATTTCGTAACGGGCCATCAGGAACGCGACCCCGAGCAGTTCGGCGACGACGGCTTGTCGCAAATGGCCGACGGGCTGGAGCGGGTTGGCTACTCGATCGACGCGACGAACTTGCTGGGCGAGGCGCTGCCGGAGGATGCCGACGTGCTGGTGCTGGCCGGGCCGCTGGTACCGCTCGCACCGGAGGAAGTACAGAAAGTCGGCGAATTTCTGGATTCCGGAGGTTCGCTCATTTACATGGCCGAACCCACTGTTGTCATGAGCGTGCAGTCGGATGGGACCGAGCCGATGCTCGACTACCTGACTGATAACTGGGGCCTACGCGTGCGCGACGATATCGTGATCGACCCCACACTCTCTGCGCAGGCAAGTCCCTACTGGCCGGCGTCCGTTACCTATGGTGTCGGCCCGATTACAGAGGGCCTGGAAGGCCTGGCGACGATTTACCCTGTCGCGCGGAGTATTCAGGTCAACGAACGCCTGCCGGAAGGTGTGACCGTTTCCCCGCTCGTGCAGACCAGCCCCAACGCTTGGGGCGAGACTGATTTTTCAACCCTCGACGACGGGAGCACGCAGCCGGACGGGACGGATGCGGTTGGGCAGTTGAACCTCGCCGTCACGGCCGAGAACACGATTACGGGCGCGCGGGTTGTCGTTTTCGGTGACGTGGATTTCGCTTCCAACGGGATCGCGCGCGAGGTGTTTGGCAACGGTGAAATCTTTCAGAATGCGGCCAAGTGGGCCTCGGTCGAAGACGAGTTGATCAATCTCACGCCCGCGCCCAGTGTGTTCAGATCGCACAACATTACGACCGTGCGCGACATCGCGATCGTGACGTTGTTGGCATGTATCTTGCCGCTGGTAGCGGTGATGGTAATTGGCGGCTCGGTCTGGTGGAACCGCCGCCGCATGGTGTAGCGGCGTCGGTAGAACCATGCGCAACCGAAGCAACCTTGCCGTTCTTGTAAGTCTGGTGCTCGTCGCCGGGATCGCCTACTGGCTGGCGTTGAATCCAGCAGTCGGAGAAGAGGAAGCGACCCCGTCGCCCCCCGCAACCCAGACGGGCACGCTCTGGCCCTTGTCGGCGTCGGAAATCACAAGCTTCGAAATCACCGACATGACGACCGGTGACGCGATCCGGCTGGAGCGCATCCAAACCGCCGTGGTGGAGGAGCCGCAGTGGATCATGACAGAGCCGTCCGATTCGCTGGCCGATCAGGTCCAGGCGGGCGCGGCAGTATCGGGAATCGCCAACCTGATTGTGTCGCGCGTTCTCACAGAGATTGACGGGCTTGCACCTTACGGTGTACAGTCTCCTCTGTATACGCTAATCGTTACAGTGGAAGGCAGCGAGACTCCGCTTGTCGCCCGGATTGGAACGACAAACCCGGGTGATAGTGCATATTATGTGCAGCGCGCAGGGGAAAACTACGTTTCGCTGGTGAACAAGGCCGGGGTTGACGCACTGATCGATTTGATTGCGACGCCACCCTACCAACCGACGCCCACGCCGAATGCGCCTGGGCCGGCGGCCGAACCGTTGGACGGAAGCTGAGTTATCCGCAAATCATCGTAGGTCAACCTGTTGCCTACGGCTAACCTGCGGGTGACCAACATTACCCGTGGGCTTGTTGTGTCCGGAAGCAGTTGGTGTACACTAAAACCGCTCAGTTTAGCGGCTGGGCGCTCATTTTCTATAAAGTCAGTTGAGAGATGCCGAAAGTAGCCACGAAAAGAAAAACGACAAAAAGACGCGTCACGACGCGCAACATTACCACTCGTAAGCCGTCACTTGCTCAGGCCGAGGAATCTGCCCTTGTTGAATTGCAGGCCGAGATGCGGAAAGCGGAGAAGGAGAACCCTCGGGTTACGAAACTCGTGGAGTTGGGCCGCCAGCAGGGCGCAGTAACGGTCGATGACATCCTGCAGATCTTCCCCGACGCGGAGCAGGACGTGGAACAGCTTGACGAGGCGCACGCGGCGCTCATGGCAGCCGGGATCGAAATCGTCGAGGTGCTGCCCGTCGTCGAAGACGAAGAGTCGGACACCAAACCGGCGCGGGTCAAGGTCAAAAAGGGCGTTACGGTCAAGGATGATTCCGCCTCAAATCTGGCCGCCGTCGACGTCGATGACACGATTGGCCTGTATCTAAAAGAAATCGGGCGCGTGCCGCTGCTCACCGCCGAGGAAGAGGTCTGGCTCGCCAAGCGCATGGAGAAAATGTTCAACGCGCGCGACGAACTGGCCGAAGGCGGACGCATCGCCGCCGCGCGGCGGCGGCAGATCGAAGCCGACATAGCGGACGGCATGGCCGCCCGCGAGCATCTGGTGACCGCGAATTCGCGCCTTGTCATTAGCGTCGCCAAGAAATACATGGGGCGCGGAGTGCCGTTCCTGGACCTGATTCAAGAGGGCAACATCGGTCTACTGCGCGCTGCCCGCAAATTCGACTACCACCGCGGCCACAAGTTCAGCACCTACGCCACCTGGTGGATCCGGCAGGCCGTCACGCGCGCCATTGCGGACCAGGCCCGCACGATCCGTATCCCGGTGCACATGATCGAGACGATCAACAAACTGAGCCGCGTATCCAGGCAG
>JBHHUI010000412.1:0-3624 GCA_046753805.1 Anaerolineales bacterium | reverse complement strand
TCAATCTGCTGACATACTTCTGAACAACTGAAAGCGAGTCGCCTGTACTTTGCCTTATTGCAATGACTCATGAATGCCGCAGTTATTGCCCAATACCGCGCCTTTATCGTTGATATGGACGGCGTGCTCTGGACTGGCGACACGCCGCTGCCCGGATTGCGCGCCTTTTTCGCAGCCCTGCGGCGAACGGGCCGGAAGTTCGTACTTGCGACCAACAACGCGACCCGCACGGCCGCGCAATATGTTGAACGAGCCGCCGGTTTCGGGGTAGAGCTGGCGCGCACGGAAATCATCACCTCCGCCGAGGCCACGGCGCGGGCCATCGCCGATGAAAGCGGAGCGGGCACACGCGTGTTTTGCATTGGCGAAGTCGGTCTTGCGGAAGCGTTGGTCGCCGAACGCCTTGCGTTGCACAACGACGACGTTCGCTATGTAATTGTGGGCATGGACCGGAGTGTGGACTGGAGCAAATTGGCTACGGCGGCGCTAAACATTCGAGCCGGCGCCAGGTTTATCGGCACCAATCCAGATGTGTCGTTTCCGACAGAGCGTGGCATTGTGCCCGGCAACGGCGCAATTCTCGCGGCGCTCGAAGCTGCCACAGGGGTTTCGCCGCGCATCATCGGCAAGCCGGAACCCGTGCTGTACGAACAGGCGCTTGCGCGCATGTGCGCCGCTCGCGAAGAGACGCTGGTGATCGGCGATCGGCTCGATACGGACATCGCGGGCGCGATCCGCGCGGGATTGAGCAGCCTGCTGGTATTGACGGGAATAACCAGCCCCGCGATGGTGGCTGCCGGCGCGGTCAAACCCACGCATGTCTTACCGGCGTTGGCGGACCTTACCCCGCTCTTGGACTAACCGGGCAGTGGGCATTATTTCTTTCCGGGTAACTACCCACCCCGAACACACCTTAGCGGGGAATTGGGGATTGGTTTTCTGGTTCGCACGCTGGGCGCGCATTCCCCTACCCAAAGGGCATTTCATAATCCCCCAATCCCGCCACGTTCCAGCCGACTGAGGCTGAGTAGTTACCTGTCCGGTATTGTTGCGCGCCGATGGAGTGGTAAATTCACAGACACTTGTGTAGACTTGCACGCGGACTCGACACTCGACTCGAGAGGCATCATTGCGCGGAACGACCTTTCTATCGCAGCGCGGCAACAAGCGCGACCTGACCAAATACGACGAGGCCATCCAGAGCCGGCCTGACGATCCGCAAGCATATCTTGCGCGCGCGCGTGCCCGGCGCCGGCTTGGACGCCATAAGGATGCATACGCCGATTTCGCCCGCGTGGTACGGCTCGACCCCGCCAACGTGGAAGCGCTGCTCGGCATGGCGGCCGCCCTGCGGGCAATACACAATTACGAGGCGGCTGCAGATCAACTTGAGCAAGCGGCTGCGGTAGCGCCGCAACACCCCGACGTTTTCACGGAACGTGGGCGGTTGCTTGTGGCCGCCGGCAAACTCGACGAAGCGCTGCAGGAACACCGGAAGGCGCTGGACATCGACCCCGCGCGTCCGGTTGATCTGTTTGCAGAAGCCGGCATCTATCTGAAACAAGAGAAACTGAATGCGGCGCTTGCGTATCTGGACAAAGTACTCGAACTGGCGCCGACTGCGGCGCGCGCGCTGCAGCTGCGCGCGGTGGTGCACTTCCGCCTTGGCCAGTTTGAAGAGGCCTTCCGCGACGGCGCACGGTTAGTTAAGCTCGAGCCACAGAACGCCCTCGCCTGGCACAATGCCGGTGTGGCGCTGTTCGAAATGGGGCGTCCGCAGGAGGCGGTAAAGTATTTCGACCGGGCGCTCGGGGTGTCGAAAGACAATGTACAGTCTCTCCATTACCGCGGACGCGTGTTGTTGGCGCTTGACCGTTCGAAGGAAGCGCTAGCTGATCTGACAAACGCAGCCAAACTCAAACGTGACGACACCGAGATTCTGGATGCCTACGGCGAAGCGTTGATTGCGCAAAAAGAGTATGCGCGGGCGCTGGAGAATGACGCGCGCATTCTCGGTCGCGATAAGGCTCATTTTCGCGCCCACTATCGTCATGGCATGGCCAGCCGCGCCACGCACGACTTCGAACAGGCTATAGTGCACCTTTCACAGGCCATCAACTTGCAGCCCGACTTCGGCCCGGCCTATGTGGAGCGGGCGCGCATCCACAGCGTGCGCGCTGACCGCGCGGCCGCGCGCAGTGACCTGGACGCGGCGTTGCGATACGGAGTCGCAGACCCGCTCACGTTGGCGTGGCGCGGCACGATGGCGCTGGAGGACGGTGATCAACAGACCGCGTTGGCAGATTTCAGCCGCGCTCTTGACCTGCAACCGGACATGTCTGACATTCGCTTGAAACGGGCTGAGATTGCTTTCAGTCTGGGTGATTTCAAAATGGCCGCAGCAGATTTTGGGGCTGTGGCCCGCGAGCGCCCGTCGGATGGGGGCGTCATCTTCAATTTTGGCAGCGCTTCTCTCGAGGCCGGTGATTTCGACAACGCCCGAAAAGCATTTTCGCGTGTCTTGCAGCTGGGCGCGGGCGACGCTGAAACGCTGCTGGCGCGGGCCGAGGCGCATCTGGGCATGGGCGCCCTCGCCGATGCGGAGCGGGATTGCCGGGAGGCGCAGCGCTGGGCGCAGGGCGATACCGCCGTAGATCAGGTGGCGGAAAAACTCCTCGCCCAGGTTGCAGCCCAGCAACCCCGGTGATTCGGTTCGCTGCGGACCGATCCAATCATCTGTGGTCAGACCCAATATCTACGACGTTTCAGCGACCGAGCTGCGCAACGTGTTGCAAGGTTGGGGCGAGCCGGCATACCGAGCGCGCCAGCTCTGGAACCATCTGTATCAACGCAACGCCGGTTCGCTCGACGAAATGACAGACTTGTCGAAGGTGTTGCGTCAGCGTCTCACAGAGACGTACTCCTTCGGCGCGCTCGAACCCGTTGCCGATTTGATTTCGACGGACGGCGGCACGCGCAAATTCCTGTTCCGCCTGGCTGACGGCCGCCAGATTGAGGCTGTGCTGATGATATATCGCCGCCGCCGCACGGCCTGCATTTCCACGCAGGCTGGTTGCGCTATGGGCTGTGTGTTTTGCGCCACCGGCCAGATGGGCTTCGACCGCAACCTGACGGCCGGAGAGATCCTCGAACAGGTGTTGTGGTGTGCGCGCCGTCTGCGGGAAAGGGACGATCGGCTGACGAATGTCGTCGTGATGGGCATGGGCGAGCCGTTCCACAATTACGACGCGACCATGGCCGCCATCGACCGGCTCAATGATGCATCGGGCTTCAACTTTGGCGCGCGGCGGTTCACCGTCAGCACCGTCGGACTGATCCCTGCCATCGAACGATTTGCAGCGGAGAAACGGCAAGTGAACCTGGCCGTGTCATTGCACGCCGCTACGGAGGACCTGCGCTCGGCGCTGCTGCCGGTCAACAAACGCTATCCGCTGCGCAACTTGATCCCGGCGTGTCGGGCGTACACGGAGACAACGGGGCGGCGCATCACGTTCGAGTGGGCGCTCATCCACGATACGAATGATTCCGTGACGCAGGCCCGCGCGCTGGCCGCGCTTGTCGGCGGAATGCCCTGCCATGTTAACGTGATCCCGCTCAATCCCA
>JBHHUI010000411.1:0-3629 GCA_046753805.1 Anaerolineales bacterium | reverse complement strand
TTCTGTTGTCCGGGCCTTCGGGGGATGGCCGGGGCGATACCCGTACGTCTTTTAGGAGCACGTCTATGGGTCTACGTCGGCGGCGACGGAATTCTATATCTCACCCCCATGCGCGACTGTCATCAAGACCGCGCGCTGCGGACGAACAGCGCGGGCGATATGCGGATTCGATGGCGCAGGTCATCCGCGCGCCGGCCAGCGCTACGGCTGGAGAACTTGCCCAATTGCAGCAATTGGCCGGCAACCGGGCCGTAACCGAGTTGTTCGCCGCCTCCCAATCCAGTGGCTTCCTGAGCGGCTTGCGCCAGACCATCCAGACCAAGCTCAACATTGGAAACATCGAAGATCCGTACGAACGCGAGGCGGACCGCGTAGCCGATTCCGTGATGCGCATGCCGGTCTCGTCGGCGCAGGTCGCGCAGCGCAAACCCGAAGCCGGAAGTGGCGGCACACCGCAGACGCAGGCCGCCGCGCAGGGCCCCGGAATTGGCGGTAGCTTCCAGCAATTGGATGGCGCCGCCGGCGGCGGCTCCCAATTACCGGATAGCACGCGCGAATTCATGGAGGCGCGTTTCGGCGCGGATTTTGGGGATGTGCGGGTGCACGCCGACAGTGAATCGGCGCAGTTGAACGGCGCAATGCAAGCCCAGGCGTTTACCCACGGGCGCGATATTTACTTCAGCCCCGGACGCTACAAACCCGATACCCAGGACGGCCGGAAGCTTCTCGCGCACGAACTAACGCACGTCGTGCAGCAGACAGGCGCGAGCAAAGTGCAGCGCCACGGCCCGCAGCTCGGCGAGCGCGACGCCGGGGTCGAGACCGGCGCGCCGGGTAATCAAGTGAGTCTGAAGAAGTTGAAAATGGTGCTCGACTTTGTGCGACTGAAGCGCAAGAAAGACTACGGCTCGATTGTGCGCACATTGATGAAAAAGATGCACATTGGGCGGCAGGACCGCGAGCGCGGCCACTGGTGGGGCGAGATCGGCGACATGCACGGCGACTTCGACGAAATGCGCTGGGAGTCGAAAGAGAGCTACGGCTGGTGGCCCCCGCAAGAATTCGGGAATCCAGCGCGGCGCGACATCGGCAATGTCAACGGTGTGTTACAGCGACTGGGGCATCCGCGCCGAGACCCACTACACCTGTTCAAGGTTGGCAAGCGCGAAATGTTTCATCCGGTCATGGAAGTGGACGAGAACAAAGAATACGATGAAGTCCGTTACAAGATGACGGAAGAGATCCGCAAGTTTTCGAAGGGGTTCGAAACGCGCTGGTGGCCCAACCGTGGCTGGGGCGACAACAACCTCGACTTCCTGGAGCAGATGTCACGCAAGTTCAAGTGGAAGTACAAGGACGCCGAAGCCTGGCTGCGTGATCCGGAGGAGATCGAGGACATGCAAGCGCATGGCGATATTAGAGATTCCGATCGCCGGGATGATTTGGAGAACTGGGATATTCGCATTTAGGGGTTTTTGCGTGCCGGTATATGAGTAAAAGCGTCGAAAAGGGCCGTAAGCGCCGGCGGGCATCCGCGTCCACCGCCAGGCCAACAAGTCATGATAAATCTGCCGCAACAGACGTGTTGCAGCGCGCCGTAGCAGACCTTTCGCAAGCTCAAGGGGGAGACGTGGCGGCGTTGCAGCGGACGGCCGGCAACCGGGCTGTATCGCGCCTTATCCAGGCCAAACTCACCGTCGGCCCGGTGGGAGACAAATACGAGCAGGAAGCAGATCGCGTAGCCGATAGCGTGATGCGAACGCCGGATGGTGTGAGTGCGGACGGCCGACCGCCGACCGTAAACAGGTTGCGGCGGTCATCAGGAATTGGTGCCGAATCGACGGGCGGGGGTTTCGAACCTAGCGCGGATTTCCAATCGCAATTGTCCGAGCAGCTCGGCGGCGGCACGCCCTTGCCGGGCGGTGTGCGCAATTTCATGGAGACGCGCTTCGGGGCGGATTTCGGCAATGTGAAGGTGCATACGGGGTCACAATCGGTGCAGCTCAACCGTGATATTGGCGCGCAAGCATTTACCCACGGCTCGGATGTGTTTTTTGGTGCGGGCAAGTATCAGCCCGGCTCAGAAGGCGGCAACCGTATCCTAGCTCACGAGTTGACGCATGTTGTGCAACAAGGGGGCGACGCTAATTCTGGCGCAGCCCAGCGCTCGCCGCCGATTCAACGCGCGGTGGGCTTTGAGTTTGAGGACCCAACGTGGACGGTTTTTAAGCTACAACCGGGCCTTCCGTTCCGCGATCCTAACGAGTCGTTTGGTTCACGATGGTCCAAAGCGGGCGGCTTAAAGGGAATGTTCTCAAAGGGCATTTTCAGCCGAACCCCGGGTAAGTTCTGGAAGAAGCTTTTCCATCAAGGCAACGTGGCTGAACCCGGCTCGGAGAAGACCGACGAAGAGCAACAGGTAGAAAAGTACACCGGCGAAAATGTGTATCAGAAGGCCGGTGGCGGTAGTCACATTAATGAGCGTGTCGGGGAATTCAATCTCCAAACCGGCCCCAAAAAGGGAACGCTCCACCAGGGTAAACATTACGTTGTCGAGCCTGACGGTCCATACAGCGAGAACGGAGTTACCAACCGTATGGACCTTGAGATCGTCACTGAGCCATTCCCTGAAACCGAGGCGGGCTTCAAAAAGCTGATGAATGCCCTCGACGATATGCAAGTGCTCATCAACAAACTAAGCGGTAAAGCGAGCAAACCCTGGAACGGCGAGGCGTTTGAGTATTCCAAATTCATCACTCCTTCTGACCACGGCTTTACCGACCAATCAATATACATTTACGGAGGCACGCCGGGCGGGCGCTTCAAACCGCAGGCGACGGCCGGCACCGATCTCGCCGACTTGCCCGAACTGATGGAAACGCTGGGAGGCAATGTCGAAGACGAACAACTGGAGGACACCCGACGCCGCGCTCCTATCCGCAAAATGGTGCATGGCAAGGAAGACCCGAAAGATTTGTCATCGAAAGCTATCGGGACGGCGCCCGGCCTAGCCGAGGTTGCGCTCGACGAACTCCGGAAAGATCGTATCTTAGAACAGTCGGTGGACAAGGCGCGCTTGAAAGGATTCCTCTCGCTTGCCATCGCCAATATTCAACTGTTGCAATCCGGCATTAGCGCCAGCGAAGGTATCAAAACGCGCATGCCGTTGCTTTCGCGCTATTCGATGGTCACGTTGTTCAACCAGATACCTGAAGAGGTGCAGGATATACTGCGCACTCCGGACGGCCGCGCTGCGCTCATCCGGGCGTTCTCAACAGCCCTCGCAGGGACTTTCGTGAAGGGCGACATGGACGATTCGATGGTGACCTCCGGCACCATCTACAAAGCTGGGACGGATCAGAAAGTTACCGAGCTTATGAACGCGTTGAAGTCCTTCACTCGCGCCGATTGGCTCATGAATGTCTTGGATGGCCACGATCTCCTGAAGCCGGATGACCTACTGTCGCGATTGAAGCAAGATCAGCAACACAAAGACACAGCCGCGAAATACGACAAGAGCATTGCCATCTACGGCCGCGGATACGGCAACACAAAGAACGTGCGCGATGTTAAAGGCAAAAAGAGCGGCGGGCTCGCATTGTTGGAAAACCGCATGATCTCTCCGTGGG
>JBHHUI010000410.1:0-3636 GCA_046753805.1 Anaerolineales bacterium | reverse complement strand
AGGTCTGCCAGCGCCTCGATGGCAACGTCCGGCTGCAAATGCCTGGCATGTTCGCGGTTGTCTGGACGGTCCGCGTGGATGCGCACCCACACCGACCGCATCCCCGCGTTCATCGCACCCAGAACATCCGCGCCCAGCGTGTCGCCGACGACGACCAGCGTCGCCGGGTCGGCCGCCCACGCGTCCACGACCGGTTGAAAAATGCGCGGGTTGGGTTTGCGAATGCCGGCCACGGCCGAGACGATGATTGGGTCGAAATAGCCGCGCAGATTGTGCCCGTCGATCAGGCGCTGCACATTGTCGTCATCCATTGCGTTCGATACCAGGCTCAGCCGCAAGCCACGGTCGCGCAGCGCTCCCAGAACGGCGTGCATACCCGGCGCCGGCTGCCAGAGTGTTTCGCTGAACTCAAAAAAGGCTTCGATGGCAGCGTGGATCTGTGAAGTGCTCGGGTAGGGTATGTTCAAGCTATCGAATGTCGCCCGCAGAATTTGCTCGGCCGTGTATTCGACGAACTGCACGCGGCGCTGGCGATCGTACTCGGCAAATTGACGGCCGAATTCGGATCGGAACGCCTCACAATCGAAGGCCACGCCCGCCTGGGTCTGCAAGCAGGCGACAAGGTCGGCGATCATGCGTGGCCGAATGCGCGCCCAGTCTTCGCCATACGCATGCACGATGAGCGTATGCCCGAGATCGCAGATCACGCCGCTTAGCATGCAGCGATTGTAACGGCGTCGGTTGTGAGTTGCAATGGTGCGGCGCGCTGCCCAAACGGCGCGGCCGCGCCGCTCCCGGATCAAGGCAGGTAGTTCCAGGGATTCGGACGCGACCCGTTGAAGTTCATTTCAAAATGCAGGTGTGGTCCGGACGAATTGCCGGTGCTGCCGGCGAGGCCGATCACGGCCCCCTGGGTCACAGATTGCCCACACGACACGTTCCACTGTGAAAGGTGGGCGTACAGCGTCTGCCAGCCGTTCCCGTGGTCGATGACCACCATGTTGCCGTAACCCCAATTGTTCCAACCGGCAAAGACCGCCACGCCGCTGTCGGCGGCAAAAATAGCGTCGCCAAACCCGGTCGCCACGTCGATGCCGAGATGAAACGACGAGTAGTTGTTGCCCGAGAGAAACTGGTTGGCAGCCGGCCACACGAATGAGCCGGTACCAACCGCCCCCCCCGAGTACCCGCCGGGGCACGCGCCCGGCCCGGCGTCGGCGGGGAGCACGTTGGTGGACGCGCGTGTGATCTGTGGGATGACCCATTGCACGAATTCACGCTCGCCGCCGGGAACGACCAGCACCTGACCTTCTGTCAGGACCGGATTCTCAATATCCAATTCGTTGCCGGGCCAGTTGATAATTGCATCCGGCGAGGCGCGATACACCGCTGCCAGCCCTTCGATAGTATCGCCCGGCTGCACCACGCGCAACACGCCATTCACCGGCGCGATCAGCAATTCCTGCCCCGGCCGGAGAGAATGCGGGTCATCGCCCAAGACGAACTGGTTACCCCACAGCACCGTCTCTGGAGTGATGCCGAATTTCTCAGCAATGCCGAACAGCGAATCGCCGGATTCGACAACGTAAGTAATGACGTCACGTCGAGGCCGTGTCGGGATGTTCGTGTGCGGGTCGATCTTGCGGGTGATGACGGCGCCCGGCGAGTACTCGGCGCTCAAGAGATCGAGCAGCGTCCCAACAGGTTCCGCCCCGGCCGGGGGGCCAGATTCGGCCACGGCCAATTCGAGCGCTTCGGTCTGTGGCAAGCGGTCGAGTATGTTCAGGTTCGTGACGATGATCGCAAGAACGGCAACGCCCAACACGATCAGATGGGCGGAGTAGCGTTGCAGTGCGCTGTGCAGCCCGGAATCCATCACCGCGTCCAGGAAGCTGCGGCGCGCCTCACCAGGTTGTCGGCCGGACGTCATTCGTCTGCGACTTTACCCAATTGCTCCAGGAACTCGAAGTTATTCTCGGTCTGGCGGATCTGCTTGATGATGGCCTCGGTCGCGGATACCATATCCATGCCGGCGCCATTGGGCGGCGGGTTGGTCATATGGCCATACATGCGGCGCATCAGCCACACGCGCGGCGTGATGTCCGGGCCGAGCAACAATTCCTCGCGCCGCGTGGAAGAACGCTCAATATCAAACGCGGGGAACACACGGCGCTCTTGCAGCTTGCGCGAAAGATGCAACTCCATGTTGCCGGTGCCTTTGAATTCTTCGTAGACCATGTCGTCCATGCGAGAGCCGGTATCGACGAGACACGTAGCAATGATCGTCAGCGAACCGCCGTTTTCGATGTTGCGCGCCGCGCCAAAGAACCGCTTGGGGGGGTACAGCGCCGCCGGGTCGAGACCGCCGGAGAGCGTCCGTCCCGAGGGGGAAACGACCAGGTTGTACGCGCGCGACAGGCGCGTGATCGAGTCGAGCAAAATACAAACGTCGCGGCCACATTCTACCAGCCGTTTCGCCCGTTCGAGCGCCATTTCGGCCGCGCGCACATGCGAGGTGACTGGCTCATCGAAGGTACTGGCAATGACCTCGGCGTCCACCGAGCGATCCATATCGGTCACTTCTTCCGGACGCTCGCCGATGAGTGCAACCATGAGATGCACCCGTGGGTAGTTTTTCGAGATACCGTTGGCAACTTCTTTCAACACCGTCGTCTTGCCGGCTTTGGGCGGCGAAACGATCAACCCGCGCTGGCCCTTGCCGATGGGCGCAATGAGGTTGAGCATGCGCGTCGAAACCGTGACGCGATCCGTTTCCAGATTGAAGCGTTCCTCCGGAAAGATCGGGGTCAGTTTTTCAAATCCCGGTCGCGATTTGGCATCTTCCGGATCGAGGCCGTTGACGGCCTCTACCCGGATGAGGCCAAAGTACTTTTCCGAGTCTTTGGGCGGGCGTACCTGTCCCACGACCATATCACCGGTGCGCAGCCCGAAGCGCCGAATCTGCGACTGGCTGACGTAAATATCATTCGAGCCGGGCAGGTAATGGTCAGATCGTAGGAACCCCATTCCCTCGTCCACAACTTCGAGCACGCCGCCGCGCAGCGCCAGGCCGTTCTTCTCGGCATTGGCCCCGAGCAAACGCAGGATGAGATCGTCTTTCTTGAGCCGGGTGTAGCCGGCAATGCTCATGCCCTTGGCGATGCCGCGGAGTTGGTCCAGTGTTTTGCTTTCAAGCTCTGCTATATCCATGCGTCCCACTCTTTACTAATATGGACTGACGTTGCTGCCCGATCTACCGACAGAATCCGCCCCCTTTTAGGCCCGTGTCCGGCGCATTTACGCCGGACGGCCAGCACTTTTACGGGCCTGTAGATGTGTGGCCGAAGGTTTTCCGACCAAGAAGTGTTGTAGGTTCTAAGAGATGATGTAGATGATAGGCAAGCAACCGGCGACGACGTGTCAACCGGCGACCAACTCTTACACGCGTTTCGCGCTAACTCCCAGCAGCCATTTGAGGATGTTGCGGGTAATACTCACACAGACGAGGTCTGTTCCTTGCAATCAGGGGCGACACCGTGGCGGGCTGCCTGCTCTCCTCCTACGCCTATTGCCACTTCGTCTCTTGGATTTTAGCATTCCACAGAATCAATGTCAATTCGCGTTCACGGGGTGCAT
>JBHHUI010000409.1:0-3637 GCA_046753805.1 Anaerolineales bacterium | reverse complement strand
CTCGGTCGCGCCCCGGCTGGCGCAGGCGTTGGGAGCCGGTTGCGTGAGCGAAGCGGTAGAGATAACCATGGAAGCGGGGCGTCTCGAGGTGGGGCGATACGCGCTCGGCGGCAACACGATTGCGCGGGAACGCATCCTGACAAAGCGGGCAGTCATTTCGGTTCTGCCGGCAGCGCTGCCGCGCGCGGAGCAGGGCGCAGCCGGCGGCGAAGTATTGCCGGTCGCGCTGGAATTGCCCGCCGCGCGTGTGGTCGTGGCCGAACGACGCGAGAAGTCGGCGGTCGGCGTGGATATCAGCGCCAGCGAGCGGCTGGTGTGCGTCGGGCGTGGGCTTGCCGACCGGGACGACCTGGCGATGATTGAAGAATGCGCGCGCGCGCTTGGCGCGGACGTTGCCTGCAGCCGCGCGCTGTCCTACGAGTACGGCTGGCTGCCCGAGGCGCGCATGATCGGCATCTCCGGCCAGAAGTGCAGCCCGCGCCTGCTTCTGTCGTTGGGCGTGTCCGGACAGGTGCAACACACGGTCGGCATCACGGGCGCGCACACGATTGTGGCTGTAAACACTGACGCCAACGCGCCCATTTTCAAATTGGCCGACTACGGCATCGTCGGCGATCTGTATCAAGTGGTGCCAGTCCTGTTGCAATATCTGCGTGATCGCGTCTGACGAAGTATCTCGCCCCGAGACCTCCGAGGTCTTTGGAAGGTGAAGGATGGTCCATGAGCGTTATCAAAACCCTGTTTGACGATCGTCCCGGAACGCGCCTGCTCGCGTTGGGCAACCAGGCCTTTGCGCGCGGCGCAATCGAGGCAGGCGTGCAGCTTGCCACGGGGTATCCGGGCACGCCGTCCACCGAGATTATGGAAACGCTCATTCAGGCCGCGCCCATATTCGGCTTTAGCGCCTTCTGGTCGGTGAACGAGAAGGTAGCCTTCGACACCGCGACGGGCGCGACGTTTTCGAATGTGCGTACGCTGGTGGTCATGAAACATGTTGGGCTGAACGTGGCGGCGGATTCGCTCATGCAACTCAAGCTGGTGGATATCGCCGGCGGCATGGTCATTATTTCCGTGGATGATCCGGGCGGGCTTAGTTCCAACAATGAACAAGACAACCGTTGGTACGCACGCATGGCGGAACTGCCGGCGCTGGAACCGGCCAACCTGAACGAGGCGCGCGAGATGACCTGCCGCGCGTTCGCGTTGAGTGAGCAGCTGCACATGCCCGTGCTGATCCGTTCCGTGACGCGGCTGGCACACATGACAGGCGAGTTGCAGCTCGGTGAGATTACGTCCCAGAAACGAAAATCGTTTTTCGACTCGTCCCGCGAATGGTCGCCGTTCCCGCCGCTGGCCCCGCACATCCGTCAGCAGGAGAAGCTTTGCAGCGCCGGCGAATTGATGGAGGCCGGCGGCTTTGATCGGATGGAAGGGCCGGTGTGGGCGCGTGTGGGTGTTGCCGCTGCCGGCTTCGCCTACAACTATGCCCGCGAGGCCATAGACCGGTTGGGGCTGACTGACGATGTAGGCGTACTCAAAATCTCGTCGGTGAACCCGACGCCCCGGACGGTCGTGCGTCGCTTTTTGCAACGCGTGGAAGATGTGGTTGTCGTCGAGGACGTTGCGCCATTTCTGGAGGAGATGTTGCTGTCCGAAGCCACCGCCATGGGGCGCACTGTGTGCCTGCACGGGCGGCGCTCGGGCGCGCTCCCGGCGGCGGGCGAGACGCGCCCGGATGACGTCACGCGCGCGCTCGGTGATCTCTTTCGCAAGCGGAGGCCGCACTTCGGGCTACAGGCTGCGCTGTCGGGCGACAACAAGGTGCGCGCCGGCGCAGCCTCGGCCGCCCACGCGCTCATCCCGCGCCGGCAAATCTCGTTCTGCGCCGGCTGCTCGCACCGCGCCACCTATTATGCGCTTGCCGAGGCGCTGGAAAACCGGGGCATTGACGACCCAATTGTGGTCGGCGACATCGGCTGCTACACACTGGGTTTCTACCCGCCCTTCAAAATCTTGCAGACGCTGACGTCGATGGGCGCGAGCATGGGTACGGCTGCAGCGCTTGCGCAGCTGAACCCGCAGCGCAAGGTCGTCGCCGTTATCGGGGATTCCACCATGTACCATGCTGGCATGCCCGGCCTGCTTCAAATCAGCCACTTGCGGCTGCCGGTGCTGGTGCTGGTGATGGATAACGCCGTCACCGGCTCTACCGGACAACAGCCACACCCCGGCTCGCCACAGGCTGCCGACGGTCATCACATCGTGCCCATCGAAGAAATCGGCCGGACCTACGGATTCCCGTTTGTGCGCGCCGTCGGCTCGTTTCAACTCAAGCGTCTGACGCCCCTGTTGGAAGAAGCGTTGCAGCAGGATGGGCCGGCGATGGTGGTATCGCGCCAGACGTGCGAACTGGAACCAAGCGTCATCGGCCGCCGCTCCATCGTGGCGCAGATTGACCAGACGCTTTGTGATGCGTGTCAGGCCTGTGTGGATGAGTTTGGCTGCTCGGCCTTCATCCCGGTTGAGGATGGGTCTGGCAAGATTACCGTCGATGCGGTGTTGTGTACGGGCTGCGCCGCCTGTAAGTTCGTCTGCCCGCCGGGTGCGATAAGTTTCGTCCGCAAAGCGGGGATGGTCGTATGAGTTCACAGACGCCGCTTGACCTGATCATCGCCGGGGTGGGGGGCATGGGCAGCCTGTTCGCGTCGAAAGTCGTGGCCCAGGCCGCGTTCGAGCAGGGACTCACGGTGCGCGTGGCCGAGACTTACGGCGTGGCGCAGCGCGGTGGGTCCGTGTTCAGCCAGATCCGCATTGGCTACGACGTGTGCGGCCCGCTCATCCCACGCGGCGCTTGCGGCGTCCTTCTGGGGCTTGAACCGATCGAGGCGCTCCGGCGTGCGGTCGAGTTTCTCGCGCCGGGCGGCGCCATCGTCGTAAACACGCGCGTCAACGCGCCGCTGGAAACCAAGATGGGCAAACAGCCCGACCTGGACTTCCCCACCATCCGAGCCGAACTGGACAAACTGGGCGCGGGTGTTGTGCTGGAGGTGGACGCCTGGGCGCTGGCCGGGGAGGCGGGCGGCGCAGCTACCATGAACGTTGTAATGTTGGGCGCGCTGTTGAGTGTGGCGGATTTCCCCTTGCACTACGAGTCGATGGCGCAGGCCATCAAAACCATCGGCAAGCCCGCTTTCCTGGAAATGAATGTGAAATCGCTTGCGCGGGGATACGAGCACGGCCGGGCGCAGATTGCAATCCCATGACCATCGACTGGAATCGTAAATACTCCGTTCGCGCCGAGGGCATGTACGGTTCGATGACGCGCAAGCTCATGCACGTGATGGCCAGGCCCGGCATTATCTCATTCGGCGGCGGCCTGCCGGCCTGGGACCTGTTCCCGGTGGAGCAAGTGCGCGCCGTGGTGGACGATGTGCTCCGTACCGACGGCCCGAGTGCACTGCAGTACAGCACCTCCGAAGGCTACCGGCCGCTGCGCGAGGCGCTGGTCGAGCGTTACCGGGCGCGCGGATTTGACATTGATATCGATCAGGTCATCATCGATACCGGCTCCATGCAGGGTATCGATCTGATGGGAAAATTGTTCCTCGGTCTGGATTCCAGCACACAGAGCCTCAGC